>JAGVBL010000126.1 GCA_020059785.1 Ignavibacteriales bacterium
AAGAATAATCTTGGTTTGGCATTCGATTTATCATTTCTTAAACTAAACAATAAAAGTGCCTTTGCTAAAAAGCTTTATGGAAGCGATTTCAAATATAAATTCTACTCAACGGGGATTAACTTATTTACAAGATTAGATCAATTCAATGAGATTTTTTCCGGTGTCGGTTATGATTACATAGAAGGTCCGGAAATACCAATGAAGCGAATTACTTCATCAGGTCAAAAAATAGATAGGGTATTATCACTAACCGTTGGTTATGATTATGATTCCCGCGATCTTAAACAGTTTTCTCAGAACGGAATATTTGCATCAACAATTTTACGCCATAAAGGATTCGGCATTTCAAATATCAATTACAATATTTTCATATTCGACTTCCGCGAGTACCGGAGCATATTAGGAGATTTTTCTGGACGGTGGCGTTTTGTCTTCAGGCATACATTCGGTCCATCAATACCGTTGTATGATTACTCATTCCTCGGTTATAACGAGTATGTTCGGGGTTATAGCTATGAAATTGCAGAAGGAAATAACTTAATACTTACTTCAATTGAAGCGAGTTACCCTATTGTTAAAGATTGGGATTTTAGTATAAAACTGCCTCTATTACCCCATCAATTAACTTCTGCAAGAATCGGAATTTATATTTCGGCTTTTACAGATGCCGGAGAGGTATTTAACAATCATCAAAGATTCAGATTCAGTGATTTTAATACAGGTTACGGTTTCGGATTAACAATTTTAGTATTACCTTATAATGCAATTCGATTTGAATATGCTTTTAATAAATACGGAATAGGAGAATTTTTAATTGGGACAGGATTTTCTTTCTAATATCGATCTTTTTTATACGGATCAAAATGTTATTGATAATCAGATTATAATTACCGGAGAGGAAGTTCATCACATAAAAGATGTTCTTAGATATTCTATTAATGACCGGGTTTATGTAACAGATGGAAAAGGTTCCATCTATAAATGTAAATTAACTTCAATAGCTAAGGCGGAATTGCAATGCTCTATTGATGAAGTACGGCACTACGACAACCATTTTGAGAATATTACGTTTTGCATTCCGCGATTACGAACACAGGATAGGTTGGAATTTGCTCTTGAAAAATGTGTAGAGCTTGGTATTACGAATTTTATAATATTTGATTCAATTAGAACAGTGATTAAAGGTGCCAAACTCGATAGGTGGCAGAAAGTACTTACATCGGCAATGAAACAATCGATTAGAGCATGGTTACCAAAAATTAATTATCTAAAGAGTATCTCCGAAATTGCATTACTTCCGGGTAGAAGAGTGGTTTTTGAACAATCGGCTAATACTCCCTTTAATAAATTTTTAAATCAGGCAGATTTTTCATCCAGAGTTGAGAATATTTACTTTCTATTCGGTCCAGAAGGTGGGTTTGCTGATGAAGAAATAGCAATGACTAAGAAATGTTCATTTGTAAAATTAACCGATAACCGGTTAAGGGCTGAGACAGCTGTAATAACTGCTGCAAGTATTATAGCAATGGAATTGAGTTAGTTGTACTCAAATTATACGGTAAGTATCTATTTGTATATTACTTATTAAACCAGGTCAATAATTTTTTTAACCAGTCTTTCAAAATCCGATTTAACTTTTTCGGCAGTTTCCATTACTTCGGCATGGGATAATTTAGTAGGGGAGAGTCCGGCTGCAAAATTTGTAATACAGGAAATAGCTCCGACTTTCATCCTGAGGTATGATGCATAAACCGCTTCGTGAAAAGTTGACATACCGACTGCATCACCTCCAAACCTCTGCATCATTTTAATTTCTGCTTTGGTTTCGTAGCTGGGACCTTTTGTAAACCAGTAAACACCTTCTCTAATCGATATCTCTTCTTCTATTGCGGCTGTTTTAATTTTTTCATTTATTTCGCTTGATGGAAAATCAATAAAGTCGTTCCTTTTATCAATCGTTGTCAATCCGAGAACATCAGTTAATTCTTTTTTAACAGCCATTCCATTAAATGAAGCAATAAGCATTAAATCTCCCGGCTTAAAATTAGAATTGATTCCGCCGGCAGCATTTGTAAGTATTATAGTCTTACAGTTTAATTTTGCAGCTAAATGGATTGGAATAACACATTCTGATAATTTATAACCTTCGTAAAAATGAATACGCCCTTGGACTATTAATAATTTCTTACCGTTGTATTTTGCAAAGTGTAAATAACCCTGATGACCTTCTACAGTTGATTTTGGATACCCTGGCAATGATGATGTAGGAAATGATTTTACTGTTTCAACTTTTTCTGCAAAATCTCCAAGTCCGCTTCCAAGTACAATACAGATTTCCGGTTCAAACGGTATTTCGGTTTTTATTTTCTCAACAATAGCTCTATATTTTTCATTCATGTTTACCATCAGAATAAAATTCCTGCTAATGTAGCCGTTAATAATGTGGCGAGTGTTCCCCCTATTACTGCACGTATTCCTAACTTAGCTAAATCGGTTCTTCTATTAGGTGCTAAAGGAGAAATTCCGCCAATCTGAATTGCAATCGAACTGAAATTTGCAAATCCGCACAATGCGTATGTAGCCATTAGAATTGCTTTTTCATTTACAAGGGATTTTAACTCAACAAGTTTGCTCATATCAAGATAAGCTACAAATTCATTAAGAACTACTTTGGTACCGATTAAACTTCCAAAATGATATGCACTTTCCCACGGCACACCTATTCCAAATGCAATAAACTGAAGGACCGAACCAAATATTAATTGCAGACTGAATTTATGTCCGAACTGTGCAATTAACGCATTATTAAATCCAAAAATATCGCCAACCCATCCAAGGAAATAATTAACGAGAGCAATCAATGCAATAAATGCAATAAGCATTGCTGCAACATTAAGAGCTAAAGTCATCCCTTCACTGGCACCTACTGCGGCTGCTTCAATTACATTGGAAGCATTTTTCTCTACTGCAACTTTAACTTTACCTTTAGTTTCAGGCTCGCTGGTTTCAGGATACATTATTTTAGAAATTAATAGAGCGGCGGGTGCAGCCATAACGCTTGCACCTAATAAATGTGTTGCAAATAGTAATTGCGCTTCGCGGATCGGAATATTATTAGCTTGTGCAAATGCAGTCCCTAATATTTGTATATATGCAGCCATTACACCGCCGGCAATAGTAGCCATTCCGCCTACCATAATTGTAAGTAATTCGCTTTGAGTCATCCCTTTTAAGTATGGCTTAATCATTAATGGTGCTTCGGTCTGCCCGACGAATATATTAGCCGTACATGATAAAGATTCGGCACCACTCGTTCCCATTACTCTAGCCATAAACCACGCCATTCCCTGAACAATTTTCTGCATCACTCCTAAGTAATATAGAAGCGACATTAAACTTGCAAAGAATATGATTGTCGGTAAAACCTGGAATGCAAAGAATGCGCCCAGACTTCCTTCATTACCGGGACCTAAACCTAAACTTCCAAAAACAAATTTTGCGCCTTCTGTAGTGAAGTTTAGAATTAATACGAAGAATGAACTTACAAATCTGAAAAATTCTTTAATCCATCCTAATGGTGCAAAGAATTGCCCAAGATGATCACCTTTAATTATGAAAATTGCTAGAGTTATTTGAATTGCTAATCCGCTTAGAACAAGCCGCCAGTTTATTTTTTTCTTGTTATTGGAAATTAGAAACGCAATTCCTAATAATAGAATAATTCCAATTATTCCTCGAATTAATGAAGTAAAATCCATTTTACACCAGAATTTATTTGATTGATAAAAGATTTTTTTTCTTCACTCTGCACATAAAGTATTTCATTCTTCACTCTAAGTTCTGCACTCTACACTCATTCAGGTATGTAATGGCACTTTCTGCACCGTGCCTCATAACTATCCGCCGCACCAACAAGAACCCGTTCAGATGAAACAACTTTACGCTGAGTTTTATCAGCCGGATTTCCGCAGTTGACACAGATGGCTAATGTTTTAGAAATATATTCAGCTATTGCCAATAATTGCGGCATCGGTTCGAATGGTATTCCGCGATAATCCTGATCTAATCCGGCAACTATAACGCGTTTTCCTTCGTTAGCAAGTTGATTGCAAACGTCAATTAAATCCTGGTTGAAAAACTGTGCTTCATCAATTCCGATTACCTGTGCATTTTCCACATAGCCCAGAATTTCTTTGGCATCCTCAACAAGGATAGAAGGCATCGATTGCTCGCTATGCGAAACGATGTCGCCCATTGAATAAC
>JAGVBL010000299.1 GCA_020059785.1 Ignavibacteriales bacterium
TATCAGTTATCAGTTATCGGTCGGCAGCCATGTTCAATTGAAAGTCTATGATATACTGGGAAGAGAAGTTGCAACACTGGTTAATGAATACAAGCAAGCTAGTTATTATGTAGAGACGTTCCATGGAACGTCTTTACCAAGTGGGATTTATTTCTATACTATAAAAGCCGGCAATTTCTTTAAGTCCGCTAAGATGGTACTGCTGAAATAAAATTCTACTTTGTTTCAAATACCCTTCTTAAATCAAAAACAGCAATACCGTAAGCTACAGCAACATTTAATGACTGTTTAATTCCGAACTGAGGAATCTCAATCGAAAAGTCGCAAAGATCAATCAATTCCTGAGATACACCGGATATTTCATTCCCGACAATTAAACAGAGCGGAAAGTCGGACTTTCTTACATTACAATAAGAAATACTTGAATCAGTTAATTCGAGAGCACAGATTTTAATTCCTTGATTCTTTAAGCGAGTAATCACTTCCTTAGGGTCTTTCACATATTCCCATTTAACACTGTTCTGAGAACCCAGGGCAGTTTTTATAACTTCCTTTTTCTCCGGTGTGGGTGTATATCCGCATAAATATAATTTTTCGATCATTGCACCATCGGATGTTCGAAGTATTGATCCGACATTATAACTGCTTCTTATACTATTAAGTATCACATAAACGGGCATCTTTTTCACATTATCTAATTTATCAATAGATGCTCTATTGCGGGAAATTTCTTCGTGGGATAATTTTTTCATTTTGAAACTATGCTGTAGCTTTATATGTAAGCCGTAATCCTATAATACCGATTACAATTAAGAAAATAAAAAATACTCTTAACAACTCTCTCGATTCATTAAAATATATTATTCCATATATTGCAGTCCCAACTGCTCCAATACCGGTCCACACGGCATAAGCTGTTCCAATCGGTAGTGTTTTTGTCCCCATCGCAAGGAACACATAACTTAAAATCATAGTAATTACTGTAAAAATTGTGGGTTCTAACTTTGTAAAACCCTGACTGTATTTAAGTCCAACCGCCCAGGATATTTCGAAAGCGGATGCAATAAGAATATAAATCCACGCCATATTAAAATTTTCCTGGTTCCTAAAAAGTAGCTCCGGCAATATCCAGATATTTTTCGAATGACTGATTGTTTATAAAGATATTGATCTTTCTGAACTCTGTGAATTGCTTAAGTGTTTCATAAATCTGTTCTTTAATTCTGGCAATATCGCATGAGCCTGAAATATTGAAATCACCTTTCAAATAAACATCTGCAATTCTGTTAGCAATTGTAACCTGAATTAACATTAATGCCGGACCGCGGACGAAATTTTGAAGTTTACTAGTCGATTTGAAAGCAATTAACTCACTTAATGTTGATTCCAGAACAGATTTTTCGGCTTTTAGTGTAATTTCTTTTGAAACCAGTACATCATTACACCCGAATAATTTACCGCTTAGTCCGCTTCCTTCTAAAGCAACCAGGTATATTTTAACATCCTTCTTTTCTATTTTATCCGTGGATTCACTTTTGCTACATTGTATAATAACAACGGTAGTCAACAAAATTGAAATCAAAAAAAAATTATTAAGCCGGGCAGCCATAATTGTATCCCCTCTACGATTAATTAAATGGAAAAATCCGGTTGAAAGATAATGAAAGATTTTTATTTAAGCACTTTGAAGTAAGCGGTGTCTGCAACCACAGAACAGAATACTCCAATTCCATCACCTTCAATATTAATTCTCGGTTCATGGAAGTTGCCGTCAAACTCCTGAACGTTGCGGTAAGTTAGAAAGAAGAGTCTGTAATTTTCGTCCCCGGCATAAATTACTAAACGGTATGAACCGTAAAACCATGTATCGAGCCACTCGATATTGTAGTTGATTTTTGGTTCATCCGATTTAACATTCTGAAGCCACTTGGACTGATATTTATAACGGTCGAACTGTTTCTTAAGGTCATCAAGTTTTATTTCAAAATAAGCATTATCGTAAATAAAAGATTCTATAGTTGCATCAAGCGCAACAATTGAAATGCTGTAAAATGAATTGTCTAATGAAGGAGTGAATGCAACTTTAAATTGCTTTACCTTGCCATCAGCATCCCGTTCCCTATATTTCATCGAATCCAGTATCGATTCATTCCTCAGAATTTTAAATCCTTTTTTTGGAACTGTAGTTATAGACCCGGCTGATAATTTTCTTCCTTCAATATCTGCTGTTACATCCAACCTGTAAGATTTATCAAAATCAATTATCAGGTCAATTCCGTTGTATTCGAATGAGAATTTTTGAGGATTAAAGGTAAGCGGATATTTCCGGTTGTTCTGAAGATCCGTTATAATAACAGTAGCATTAGATAGAATTAATGATTTTAAATCCGGTCGTGTATTTAATGGGAAGTTTCTCGTTATTCGAATATTCTCAACTTTCTGATTAGGGAATAGATATCCTTCAATAACAATTTTGGGGATGTAAGTATTCTGCCCTATTTCTACAACACCTTCGCCGCACGAAAAAATGATTAATGAATTAATTAGAAAAATTATTGATAAGGAAATATTTTTTATTGTTCGCTTCATATTAAAATCTAACATTTACTCCAATACTTGGTAAAATAGGAAACATGGTTATGTTATTTACTTCCTGATAGATTATACCGTTCTTTAGTTCGTTTTTGTATTCAATGAACCACACGTTTTTTCTATTAAGCAGATTAAATATTTGTAGATATGGTGCTAACGACCAACTTTTGTAAACTATTTCGTAGGTTAAACTTAAATCCAAACGCGCATAAAACGGCAGTCTGAATTCGTTGATACCGGAGGGATAAATTGCCAGACTGTTGTTACTCGGCTCCCAATCCGGAAATTGATTTATAAAATATACAGACGATGGCAAAGTAATCGGTTGACCGGAAAAGAAAGTAAAGTTTAAACCTAGATTCCATTTTTTATCATAATTAACAAATTGCCGTCCCGATAGTTCGTTAAATATATTATTGAGGTCGAAACTGCTTACTATATTTATTGCATGAGTTCTATCGTGACGAGGTGTAAAAGGATTCTCTTTATTAATACGGTTGATCGTAAATTCTGTTCGGGCAAGTGAATATGCTATCCATCCAGTTATTGCTCCTACATCTTTCCTAACAAGAAATTCAACTCCATATGACTTTCCGCTTCCTTCATTAAATAATCCTCTGCTGGAATTAAATAGCGGTAAATTATCTTCAGTATAAGAATCGGGTTTTATATCTGCAAGAAAAGTCGGGTTATAAGAATATATGTTTGTGTAATTCTTATAGTATCCTTCAATTTCAAACTCGATATTTTTAGCTAACTCTCTTTGATATCCAAGAATAAAATGTGATGCCGATGAACCTTTAACATATTCGTCGGCACTGGTCCAGATGCTAACGAAGAATAGCCGGGGAATTCTATTTGCATATTGATGAAAAATTCCTGTTGCAAATTTCATATTGCTGGTTTCGGTCAATCGGTATTTAATTGAGAGACGGGGATCAAGATTTTTATAATCTTTATCCGAATCGAAATAATTTGCTCGCACACCGAATTCAATATCCCAAAGCGGATTCGGCTTCCATTTAGTATTTAAGTAGAGAGTATAAAGTATTCTATGCTTGGAAACATCAACTCTACCGCCGGTAAATTTTTGTTTTAATCCTCCGCTTACATTTTTTTGTTCAAACCCGAAATTGAAGTTCCAGTGATCATCAAAAAATATTCGAGTGCACCTTTTAATGTAACATCGCGAATAACATTTTCTTCTTTAAAATCTACGTCGTCAAAATTAAAGTCCGAAAAAAATCTGCTTCCTGTAATCCAGAAATTACCGAATAGTTTTGGAGAGATAATCGAACGCCAGTTAATACTGCCGGTCTGGTTTCCCCATACATAATCAAAACCTAAAGACTCCTGACGATTTTTATCTAGTGTAAAGTTGAGGTCGTCGATTCCTCCGTAAAAACTTATACTAAGTTTATTTGTCTCATCGATATCAAAAAACGCTTTTAAGTTGCCGTCTAAAAAATAGTAATCCGGTATTTCATCAATAACCTTTCCAAGAGTTTGATCGAAATAAGTTCTTCTTAAAGAACCCGATAACGATCCGAATTTTCCGATAGGACCTTGAAGGGTTGTATTAAGAGATAACAAGCTTAATGATACTTTACCTTCAAAATTATTTCTATTTCCATCGTTGTTAGTAACATTAATAACCGATGAGAGCCGCCCACCGTATTCGGCACTAAAACCGCCTTTATATACTTCAACTTTTTTTATTGCATCCATATTAAATGTAGAAAAGAGTCCGAATGCATGTTCCGGATTGTAAACATCTGTTCCATCTAGAAGAAATAAATTCTGATCCGGTGTTCCTCCGCGGACATAAATTGCCGATGAAAAATCCGAAACTGGAACTATACCGGGTAAGCTTTGTAATGTTCGTAATAGATCCGATTCTACTACCTGTGGAACCTTATAAAGTTGAACAGGTGATAAATCAACTTTTGAAACCGGTTTGTTAAATAGTTTATCTATTGTTCGCGAAGAATCGCCGGTTACAACTATTTCTTCGCCGACTAATACATCGGGCTTCAAGTAAATGTCTATCCGCTTATTTTGATTTGGAGTGAGAGTTACATTTTGCTGGAAAGTTTTATATCCAACATAGCTTACTACCAGTTCGAACGTACCGGGATTTGTAATTGGTAGCACATAAAATCCGCTTGAGTTTGAACTGGTCCCGACATTAATTCCTCTTAGGTAAATGTTTGCACCGATTAGTGCTTCCCGGTTGGATGCATCATAAACAAATCCGTTGATTGTTGATTCTCGATTAATCTGAGCCCATAGATTTGTAGCTACGATAAAACCAATGGCAGCAATTTTTATAAAAAGTTTCATGATAAGGGAAATTTTACCGGGCATAATTGTTTATTCAAAACTAATTATCAATTAATTATCTAAATCAGTCTTGAACAAAATTAGTTCCAAAATTATATTAATAATTGGTTGGTTGTGCTGCTGACTATTTATCTATACGAGGTAAGAGGAGAGGAAAGTAATCCTGATTCAATTCCCTTAACCACATAAATCACTACTAACAGCAGCAAAGCAAAGAAAACCTTTTATTTATATCCCATAGCAACCAATTGATTCACAACTCTAAGAGCCATTTCATCAAACGAAAAATTTCTCCACATTAAACCCCACCTTTCGCGTGGTTCCATTCGTTCTTTAACAATCAGCTCTTTCTTGTGGGTATCTAAAATGCTTACTGAAATCGGGTTGGGAGTATAAAAGTCGCCTCTCTGTTTGGATTGATTTATACTAATTGCTCCGAAAACTATGAGATCAACAGTTATGTTTTCCGAAATTAATAATGCATCATCTTTCAACAATTTAGAAGGATTAAAATCCTGATCCAAAATAATTGACCAGGTAGAATCATCCATAACTACTGCAAATCCCTTTTGATAAAAAGCTCTGATAAATGACTCTCTTATCACATCCATATTATAGGGATAGTTCTGGTCATCCAGAAACGGCATAATTACAACAGAAAGAATCTTTGGATTGGATGTATTTTGTTGTGCATTATTAATTGCTAACAAAGAGAAATAAAGAAGAAAGGAAATTTGAATTAGCTTTCTCATATTATAGTTCCTTTATTTCTGGTCTTATAATAAGTAACAAAAAGATTAAAAGAAAGGATTTAATTTGTCTTAATAGCAAGTTGTCCGCATGCCGCGGCAATATCGTCGCCCTGGGTTTCGCGTACCATTACCGTAATATTATTATTACGCAATTTTTCAACAAATTCAAGTATCCTGTTGTAGGAAGTCGGTTCTAATTCGGCAGAAATTCCATTTGGTTTCATGTGCTTGATACTGTTGAACGGAATTACATTAATTTTTGAAGGGAGTTGACTGCATAATTTAGTAATAGCTTTTATATCCTCGGATCGGTCGTTAATATCTTTGAGCATAGTATATTCGAACGTAACACGCGTTTTAGTTTTTTTTGTGTAATACTTAAGCGCTTCTATATTCTCTTTAAGAGGATACTTATTATTTATAGGCATTATTTTAGAACGGGTCTCTTCGAAACAGGAATGTAATGACAGAGCGAGCTTAACTCGTAATCCAAGTTCCGAAAGTTCTTTTATTTTATGTGGAATTCCTGCTGTAGAAATTGTTATCCGCTTTCGGCTTAATCCCTTAGTTAATTCATGGGTAAATATTTCAACGGATTTAACCGTATTATCAAAATTCAATAGCGGTTCACCCATTCCCATATATACAATATTTGTAATACTTTTTTTGTCAATCTCTTTTGCAGTAAGTAGGTATTGATCTACTATTTCACCGGAATTGAGATTTCTTTTATATCCCATCAAACCTGTAGCACAAAATTTACAATCGAGCGGGCAGCCAACCTGTGTAGAAATACAAAGTGTATTTCTGTCATCTTCGGGAATAAGTACAGATTCAATTTTCTTATTGTCGGTTGTTGAATAAAGAAATTTCTTAGTTCCTGTTGAAGGTGAATATTGTACAGTAGCTAATTCAAGAGTTTTAAGTATAGTAGACTCATTTAGTCTGTTGCGAAGATCCTTTGGAAAATTTTGCATTTCAGAAAAATCAAATGAAATGTGGTTATAAATCCAATTGAATAACTGCTCGCCCCGGAATTTTGATTCACCAATAGAAATAAAATATTCCTTTAATTCGTCAAGTGTCATTCCTTTTAATATTTTTTTCTTCGCATTACTTATCATATAAGCAAATATAATAAATAGTAATTGTTAGAAAATTAATCTCGTCTAAAAAGATTGAAATTACCAAACCCTTTATTTAGTTTTGGGTAACAATTGACCAATCAGTTCAAAAGAAAATTGAGGACTATCATGAATTTTGAGTTTACAGAAGAACAATTGATGATACAACAAACAGCACGTGAATTTGCTGAATCTGAAATTGCCCCTACAGCAGTTGAGAGAGATAAAACCGCCGAATTCCCCTATGAAATAGTTAAAAAACTTGGCGAACTCGGATTTATGGGAATGATGGTTTCACCGCAATATGATGGTGCCGGGCTTGATACTGTAAGTTATGTTCTGGCAATGATTGAGGTCTCTAAAGTTGATGCAAGCGTTGGTGTTATTATGTCGGTAAATAATTCGCTCGTTTGTTATGGCTTGGAAAAATGGGGTTCAGACTATATAAAAGAAACTTATCTTAAACCACTTGCAAAAGGTGAAAAGCTTGGTGCGTTCGCATTATCCGAGCCCGAAGCTGGTAGCGATGCTACTAAACAGCATACTACAGCCTATAAAGAAGGCGATTTCTGGGTAATTAATGGAATGAAAAATTGGATTACTAATGGACTGAATGCTGATTATCATCTTGTTGTAACTCAATCAGATAAAGATAAAGGGCACCATGGAATTACAACATTTTTAGTTGAGAAGGGGACACCCGGTTTTGGGCATGGTGTTAAGGAAGATAAACTTGGAATTAGAAGCAGCGATACATGCTCGCTTACTTTCGAAAATTGTAAGATACCAGAAAAAAATATTGTTTGGGAAGTTGGTAAAGGATTTAACTTTGCAATGAATACATTAAACGGCGGAAGAATTGGAATTGCAGCTCAAGCTTGCGGTATTGCAGAAGGAGCGCTGGATGCTGCAAAAAAATATGCTAAAGTTCGTAAAGCATTTGGAACCGAAATTGCTAATCTGCAAGCAATTCAATTCAAATTAGCTGATATGGCTGTTAAAGTTGAAGCAGCTAAACTTCTTACACTTGAAGCCGCTGCTTTAAAAGATTCCGGCAAAAAGTATGTTAAAGAGGCTGCCATGGCTAAGCTCTATGCGTCTAAAATTGCCGTTGAATGTGCGTTAGAGTCAATTCAAATTCATGGCGGATACGGATATGTTAGAGAATATCTTGTAGAAAGATTTTTACGCGATGCTAAAATAACCGAGATTTATGAGGGTACTTCAGAGATCCAGCGTGTTGTAATTGCTCGCGAACTGCTAAAAGATTAGGACTTGCTGTTGATAAAATCTATAATATTTTGCTTGTTTTTGTTTTCTACTTTAAGTTATGCACAGACTGATTGGGTTAAGTGGAATGCCGTTGAAGTTTCCTATAAAATCAGTAATGCTTCCTCAAAGAATATAATAACACAGAAACAAAGTTCAGGTTCGGGGATAATTAGTTTACTGAGAAACACCTATGCATTCTTTATCTCAGACCTGGATGGAGATAATTGCCCTTTCTATCCGTCGTGTTCTCATTTCTTTGTTCAAGCAGTTAGTGAATCCGGTTTAATAAAAGGAACATTAATGTTTGCAGATCGATTTATGCGTGATTTAAATTTTTTCAAAAATAAAAATAGTTATCCTCTTCATCAATTTGGAAAATTTTATGACCCGGTTTCGAACTATAAACTAAATGAACAGATAATCGAATTAATTCCGAATGGAAATAGTGGTAATTAATTTATGAAGAAATTTTTCTATCACTCAAATAAGTTGATACTGCTACTTATAATCTCCATCTTTATTACTTATGGTGATATACTTTGTCAGGACTCTTCAAAAGAATTGGACCTATTTTCTTATAAGAGCCGGTTGAAATTTGGTAATCATCTTTACTTTGAGAAAGATTATTTAAGAGCTTCGTATGAATTTAGAGAGTATCTAAAATATGAGGATAACGATACCATCAGGTTTAGATTTGCGAATTGTTTTTACAATATTGGAAGATACTTAGAAGCGGCGGATAACTTTAAAAGTACCTTTTATAATTCTACTATACAGGATGAATCAAGATTAGCATATTACAAATCCCTCTTTTTTAGCGGCGATTTTAATTTATTCCGTAATTCAACCAGAAATGAAATCTATCTGCCCGAAAAATTTCTTACAGATGTTAACCGCTTATACTTCACTTCATTTTTAATGGATAATTCTGTTCTGCCGGATTCAGGAAATTTTATTTCTACATTTCCTGATTCTAATAAAAACGATATCCGTAATTTTTACATTCAAAAAAAAATTCCCGAAATATAAAAGCCTCACTACCGCAGCACTTTTATCAAGCTTAATACCGGGACTCGGTAAAATTTATGTGGGTAATATAACCGATGGATTAACCTCATTTTTAGTAACCGGTGCATTAACTTTTTTAGCTGTTGACAATTTTAAACACAAGCACAATTTCCGGGGATGGTTGTTTACCGGGCTGGGAGCCTTTTTCTATGCTGGTAATATTTATGGATCTGCGGCAGCAGCTCAAATTTTTAATGCCGGAATACAACTCAATTTTGATAGGGATGTAAAATTATATTTTGAAAAAAGAAATTACTTCTTGCCGGAAATTAAATTATAATCATGAAAATTAAGCACTATAGAATACTGCTCTGCCTATTTATTTCTCCGATAATATCTAATTATGCTCAATCTCAATTGTCCTCCCAATTCGATTATGCAAATACTTTGTTTAAGACAGAAAATTATTTTGA
>JAGVBL010000134.1 GCA_020059785.1 Ignavibacteriales bacterium
CCATGGGTTGGATGGGTGTTATTTCTGGTTACAGTAATTGTTGTTTTCTTGATCGGATTGTTTGCATCATCAATAGTTGAACGAAGAGGTGAATCATTTGCTCTTCAGGTAATAAAGCCACTGCCAGATTGGGAACCACGGAATGAAGTATGGGGAGAAAACTTTCCAAGGCAGTATGAAACATACCGGCAAACACTTGATACAACTTTTGCAAGTAAACATGGCGGTTCGGCAATGATCGATTATCTTGAAAAATATCCGGACTTAATTGTTATGTGGGCTGGTTATGCGTTCTCAAAAGATTACAACCAAGGACGCGGGCATGCTTACGCAGTTAAAGATATCAGAAATACTTTGCGAACGGGTGATAATAAAATTAGTCCGCAACCGGGCACATGCTGGACGTGTAAAAGTACGGATGTTCCGCGTGTAATGAATAATATGGGTGTCGCAAATTTTTATAAGTCGAAATGGAAAGATCTTGGCGCAGAAATTGTTAATCCGATTGGATGCCAGGATTGTCACGATCCCAAAACTATGGATTTAAGAATCACACGCCCCGCACTTATTGAAGCGTTTCAAAGACAGGGGAAGGATATTAAAAATTTTACTCATAACGAAATGAGATCTCTTGTATGTGCCCAGTGCCATGTTGAATATTATTTCAAAGGGAAGGAAGAAAAGTATCTTACATTTCCATGGGACAAAGGATTTAGTGCCGATGATATGGAGAAATATTATGACGAAGCTGAATTTACAGATTGGACACATCAACTTAGTAAAGCCCCCATGCTTAAAGCACAACATCCGGATTTTGAATTGTATATGACGGGTGTTCATGCGGACAGAGGTGTATCGTGCGCAGACTGTCATATGCCATATAAGACCGAAGGCGGGGTTAAGTTTACCGACCATCATATTCAAAGTCCATTGAACAATATAGAGAACTCATGTTTTGTTTGTCATAGAGAGAAAACACAGAAGCTGCTTGATAATGTTTATCAACGGCAGGATAAAATTGAAGAACTCCGGCACCTTGCAGAAAGAGCGCTTGCAACTGCACACATAGAAGCAAAGATTGCATGGAAAAAAGGAGCAACCGAAGCTGAAATGAAACCGGCGCTTCAATTAATAAGACATGCACAATGGAGATGGGATTGGGTTGCCGCAGCAAATGGTTTGGGGTTCCATTCACCGGTTGAAGCAATGAGAGTTCTTGGAACTTCAATTCAAAAAGCTGAATCAGCAAGAAGAGAGATTGCACTTATTCTGGTTAAACACGGTGTTAGTTATCCTGTGGCGTTGCCTGATATATCCACAAAAGAAAAAGCACAAAAATTTATCGGCTTGAATATGCAGGAATTGAAAGAAGGAAAAAAAGAATTTCTTAAAACGACAGTTGTGGAATGGGATAAGAAAGCTAAAGAACGTCAGGGTACTCTAATTAGCTATTAATAAAGTATTTTATTCGGTTTTATTAGATCGGGAAAAATTAATTATGAAAAAAAATTAATTGTTTTGATATTACTTTTGACAATTTCCGGAATCACTGCTCAAGAGAATCTTAAGTTTTCTGCTCAAATACGTCCCCGCTTTGAGATAGACAATAAAGATTTTAAGTCATCAACAAGAGCAAATACTTTTTCATTATTAAGAACGCGATTGGGATTATCATTTTCACCGGTTAAAAATTTGACCGGCTTTATTCAAATTCAGGATTCAAGGACATTTGGAGAAGAGACATCAACTACTGCCAACATGAAAAATCTTGATCTGCATCAGGCGTTTTTCAAGATTGAAAATCTATTTGATTTACCTTTTGATATAAAGCTTGGTCGATTCGAAGCAATGTATGGCTCCGAAAGATTTTTTGGTTCTGTTAACTGGAATAATGTAGGCAGATCATTTGATGGCGGAATTCTATCATATAAAAGTGACAGGATAAACATAGATCTTTTACTTGCCCGGGAATTTGAAAAATTTCTTCCCGGCGATTCTACGGATCAAAATATTTATGCACTATTTATCGATATGAATTTATTCCCCTCGTATAAGATTCAACCCTTTATAATAATGCAAAGGATACAGCCAACAAACGTATTGAGTAGAACAACTATGGGTGTAAATGCTAAAGGGAACCTGAATAAATTTAATCACGAAATTGATTTTGGTTACCAGTTAGGCACCATTACTTCCGGAGGCAGAGAGCAGGATATAAGCGCTTATACACTTTCGTTTAACGGTGAATATAATTTTGATGGTGAGATAAAACCAACATTAGGAGCGCAAATAGATATTACAAGCGGCGACAATAATTCCATTGATAATAACTACAACGCCTACACTTCCTTATATGGAACAGGACACAAATTTTTCGGCTACATGGATTATTTTGTAAACTTTCCGAACGACACATACGGACTGGGAATTATTGACCTTATAGGAAAAATTGGGATTACACCATTTAATGATTTGAAATTGAATTTGAATTTTCACCTCTTTAATTCGATTAAGGATTATATACTATTGAACGGAACCAAAACAAATTCTTTTGGAACCGAAATAGACATTGTTGGTTCTTATAAATATAACAGCAATGTTACTTTTGAAAGC
>JAGVBL010000300.1 GCA_020059785.1 Ignavibacteriales bacterium
TATTTGAAAGAATGTATAGCAGAATTAAGAAAAATGTAGAAAGTCAACCTGAGAAAAAACAGAAAATATTTAATTGGGCAATTGAAACCGGAAAGGAATTTCAGATTGCAAAAAAATCAGGTCATCCAATTCCTATAATGCTTTCATTAAAAAGAAAACTTGCAGATAAATTAGTATTTGCTAAGTTGAGAGAAAGAACAGGCGGACGTTTAAGATTTTTTATTTCCGGTGGTGCTGCACTTTCCAGGGAACTTGGAATTTTCTTTGAAGCTGCTGGTATCTTAATAATTGAAGGATATGGATTAACGGAATCATCACCTGTTATTACAGCAAACCGATTGAATGATTATAAATTCGGTACAGTAGGTAAACCGATGCCCGGTGTTGAAGTAAAAATTGCAAAAGATGGAGAAATACTTGCTTACGGTCCGAACATAATGCAAGGTTATTACAAAAACAAAAAAGAGACGGAAGAAACAATTAGGGATGGATGGTTACACACGGGTGATATTGGTGTGTTTGATGCCGAAGGATTTTTAATTATTACCGATAGAAAAAAACATCTCTTCAAAACTTCCGGTGGAAAGTATATAGCACCAACTCCAATAGAAAATATGTTCCTTGCAAGCAAGTATATCGATCAGTTTGTAATTATAGGTGATAGAAGAATGTTCATTACTGCTCTTATTGTACCTGATTATGAAGCACTAAAAGAATACGCCGATGCAAATAGAATTCAGTACAGTAATTTAGACGAACTTGTAAAGATGAAGCAGATATATGAATTGCTTGATAAGGAACTTGGAGAATTCCAGAAGAAACTTGCTGCGTTTGAAAGGATTAGAAAATTCGCAATACTCGATAAACCCTTTACAATTGAAGGCGGCGAACTTACTCCTTCCTTAAAGGTTAAGCGTAAAGTTATTGAAGAGCGTTATAAAGATTTAATTGAAGAGATGTATAAGGGTATGGAAGGATAATCTTTAAGTATCTTGCTCATGATCCTGATCATGATCATGAGCAAGATTTATTTTATATCAGCTACTTAAGCAATCTACCAAACAACGTCAGATACATAAATTTATAAATATCAGTGTTGTCAATAGAACCTTTCACAAAGTCAGAATTTAATCCGGCTGCCCTAACTAAAACAGATCCGCAAACATCATCGGTTGTTGACCAGCTTATAACAAATGGAAATGTTCTGCCCAATTTATCAGGTGCAGATCTGAAGGGGAAAGACCCACTGCCGTTTATACCATCATAAGGTGCGCCATTAGGTGCTAACTTTGGAAGCGGCTTATCAAATGGAAAATAATCCTCTGTGTAACTTATTGCTTCCATTCCTCCTGCTTCGCTATCGGAACATGTAATTAAAAGTGTATTCGGATTTGTGTTAATGTAATTCATTGCTATGCCCAATGCATCGTCAGCTCGCTTTAAAGATTCAAGCATCCCTTTTGCATTATTCTTATTCCCGAAATTATCTGTCCCTTCTTCTTCAACTATTAAAATAAATTGCTGATTATTCCTGGATAATATTTTAATAGCAGCTTCAGTCATCTCTGCTAATGTCGGCGCTTCCGGTTTAAAATTCTCAAGATTTAGTCTAGCTTGTTCTTCTTCGGTTTTGTCGTTAAATGTATGTCCCTCTGCAAATATTCCAAGAAGTTTATTTACATCAGGACTAATATTTTTAAGCTGCTCACGGGTGTATACAATTTTATAACCAAGTTTCTTAGCCTCATCAATAAGATTAAGTCCGTCGGTTCTTTTCCCTTGACTGCAATAAAATCCTTTTACACCCTCAGGAAGCAGCCATTCTTCACCGCCATACATAATAACATCAACTCCCGATAAAATAGTTTGTCTGGCAATTTCCTGGTCTTCTTTTCTAGCATTTACCGAAGCAACAAATGCTCCCGTTCCCGGTTCAATAATACTTCCTGAATTTACCAAACCGGTTTTAATTCCAGATTCCATTGCTTCCTGAATTATGCTCATTTTTTTCCCTGAACGAGCTGTAGGAATTTGGTGATTGTCATCCATTCCATAAGCACCAACACCTACTTTAACTCCATAAGCGTGAACTGTTCCACCGCCATTTGATGTTGCTGTCAATGAGTTTGTTAAGTGTCCTAAGTAAATACCAATGTTCGGTAAATTATCCCAGTTTAATTTGTTGTCCGGACCTACATACAGCATTCGTGCTGCATTCCATACGGCTAATGATGTTCCATCGGGATGAATAAAAATTACATTCCCTTTTTGAAATCCGGATGAAGGTTGGGTTTTTATTTCTTGTGCAGAGATTAAAAAACATATTAGAATAATAATGAAAAGTTTTGAAGTAAGTTTCATTCTTAGTTGTCTCCTTATTTAAGAGTTGCAAATTTATTCATTTTTTCAAAATTGATGAATTTTTTTATGTTAATAAATTATAAACAGTTGAACTGCAACATTAATTCACAAACTTCTACTGTAAAGAGTTTAAAAACCCATTTTTTCTTATATTTGACCTCATTAAAAATAAGAGTGGATAAATTTTGGACAATTCAACTATTACCAATAAAGAAAAAGTCCTTGTAACATCTGCATTACCATATGCAAACGGAAGAATCCATTTAGGCCATTTAAGCGGTGCATATCTTCCGGCAGATATTTATGTTCGATATAAAAGATTAAATGGCGACGATATAATTTACATTTGCGGTTCCGACGAACACGGTGTACCAATAACGATTACTGCCGATAACGAGAAAGTATCACCCAAAGTTATTATAGATCGGTATCATGAATTAAACAGGTTGGCTTTCGAAAAATTTGGTATGAGTTTCGACATCTATTCTAGAACAAGTCTTCCTGTACATCACCAAACAGCTCAGGAATTTTTTAAGTCATACTTTAACCAGGGTTTGTTGGTTGAAAAAAAATCACTCCAGTTTTATGATGAAAAAGTAAAGATGTTTTTACCGGACAGGTATGTTGAAGGCACATGTCCAAGATGCGGAAATGAAGAAGCACGCAGCGATGAATGTGAAAAGTGTGGATCATTATATGAACCTTCGGAGTTGAAAAATCCGAAAAGTAAAATTTCCGGCGAAACACCTGTACTAAAAGAAACTTCTCACTGGTATTTCCCGCTGGGAAAATTTCAGGAGAGATTAGAAAAATATATTTCGGAAATGAGTGAGAAATTCGGCTGGAAAGAAAACGTACTTCAGTATTGCCGCGGATGGTTTAAAGAAGGATTAAAAGACCGTGCATATACAAGGGATCTTGATTGGGGCGTAAAAGTACCTGTTGATGGAGCTGAAGGTAAAGTTCTTTATGTCTGGTTCGAAGCCGTACTTGGTTACATCTCGGCAACAAAAGAACTTTCCCAAAAGAGAAATGAGCCGGAACTATGGAAAAAATTCTGGCAAATGAACGATACAAAATACGTGGCATTTATTGGTAAAGATAATATTGTCTTCCACACAATTATTTTCCCGGCAATGTTAATGGCATGGAACGATATTCAACCGGATAAATATATTTTACCACAGAATGTGCCGGCTAATGAGTTTCTTAATTTTGAAGGTAAGAAGTTTTCCAAATCGCGCGGATGGGGAGTAGATGTTCTGGAATTCCTCGATCTCTTTCCACCTGATCCATTAAGATATACTTTGGCTGCCAATCTTCCGGAAAACAAGGATACTGATTTTTACTGGAAGGAATTTCAATCAAGAAATAACGGCGAGTTGGCAGATATACTTGGTAATTTCATTAACCGGACATTCACATTTGTATTTAAACATTTCGAGGGAAAAGTTCCGCCGCTTGGTAAACTGGATAAAATTGATGAGGATATGATAAAATTGATTGAAGAATATCCGGCTAAAGTTGGTGAACTTATCGATCGGTATAAAATTAAAGATGCTGTTTTTGAAATGATGAATCTGGCAAGAGCCGGTAATAAATATTTTAACGACTCCGAACCCTGGGTTTCGGTTAAAAAAGATAAAGTAAAATGTGCTACTGCATTAAATATCTGTCTCAATTGTATTTATACCTTGGCCGAGTTATTCGAACCGGTAATTCCATTTTCTTCCGAAAAGATTTTTAAGATGCTCAATGCAACTAAATGTAACTGGAGCACAAGCGGAAGTCTTAATTTGAAAGAAGGTCATTTACTCGGTCAGTCTGAAATTCTCTTTACTAAAATTGAAGATAAAGTAATTGACGAACAGATTAATAAACTTGGTAAACCCGATGGCGAATTAAAAACTGTTGATGAAGAGATTACAATTGATGATTTCAAGAAAATAAAACTTAGAGTTGCGGTTATTAAAAATGCCGAGAAGGTAAATAAAAGTGAAAAACTGCTGAAGTTAAAAATTGATCTTGGTAATGAAGAAAGACAGTTGGTTGCCGGAATTGCAAAGAGTTACGAACCTGAAAATCTAATTGGTAAGAAAGTATTGGTAGTTGCGAATCTCAAACCGGCAAAATTGTTCGGATTGGATTCACAGGGAATGGTGCTCGCTGTTGATACTCCGGAAGAAGGAAAGGTTAAACTTATCGAGATCGATAACAGTGTATCTCCCGGTACATTAGCAAAGTAAATGAATTATGACGGCGAAATATGAAGAAACAATCAAAATCACCGCTTAACCGGACTTTAAAAATTTCTGCTTCCGATTTTGAAAAATATTCCGCCAATTTAATTACGGTTAATAAGAATGAGTCCGTTTCTAAAATAATAAACAAAACAATCTGCCAGGATGTTTTTGATGTAATAGACCTGTTACCCGATAACTTTGTTGACTTGCTAATTGTAGATCCGCCTTATAACCTTTATAAATCTTTCAATGCGCTTAAAATAAAAGTTATCTCCATTAATGAATATTCGGAATGGATTAATAATTTCATCACCAGGATATTTCATACGCTAAAGAAAAACGCAACGGTTTACTTCTGCAGCGACTGGAAAACTTCTATTTCAATCGGGCATATTTTAGAAAAATTTTTTTATGTTAGAAATAGAATAACATGGGAACGTGAAAAAGGACGTGGTGCTAAATCCAACTGGAAAAATAACTCGGAAGATATATGGTATTGTACAGTTTCCCGGAATTATACTTTTAATCACGATGCGGTTAAATTAAACAGGAAGGTTATTGCTCCTTATAAAGATGAAAATGGAAAACCGAAGGATTGGTCGAAGAATAGTAATGGAAATTTTCGCTTGACCTTCCCGTCAAATATCTGGACTGACATTTCAGTTCCATTCTGGTCGATGCCGGAGAATACAGATCATCCTACTCAAAAACCGGAAAAATTAATTGCAAAGCTTATACTTGCAAGCTCTAACAAAGGTGATATAGTTTTCGATCCATTCCTTGGATCCGGAACAACTTCTGTAGTTGCGAAAAAACTTAACAGAAATTATTTAGGCATTGAATTAGATAAAATGTATGCATGTCTTGCAGAAAAAAGATTAGAAAAAGCCCAAATTGATAAGAAAATCCAGGGTTATGAGCATGGAATTTTCTGGGAAAGGAACACAATGCCTTTCAAAGTTGAATAATGAGAGTAAATTTAGATTTTCTTGCTATTTTTACACTTCACTTTACAAATGATTTAATGATTCTAAAACTTAACGGAGGTTTATTAATGATTTTTCGAAAGCTTCTTTTATCGCTTCTTCCATTTTCAATCCTGTTGGTTTCATGTGCATCCGAACATTCAAAAATTGTAGTCGCCGAATATGGTAATTATAAAGTTTACCTGGATGAATTTGAAAAAGCATATGCAAAAAATACTGGTGGAATAGAAAAAGCTAAGACGGATTCTCAGGAAGAATTGAAGAAATTTCTTGACCTCTATGTTAATTACAAAATGAAATTGAGAGACGCCGAAGTAAGAGGTTTTACTACCGACACGGACATGCAAAAAGAATTATTTGATTATAAACAGAATATCGGTTCTACATTATTTCTTGAAGATCATCTATACGAACCGGCTTTGAAAAAAATGTACGAAAGGAGAAAAACAGAATTCAAAGCTGCACATATTATGCTGATTCCCGATTCTACAATGAATGCTGAGGAAACAGAAAAACTTGGTAATGAATTGATTGAAAGGATTAATAAAGGGGAAGACTATGTAAAGCTTGCCGAACAATATTCAAAAGATACTTATACTAATAAAAGGGGAGGAGTAGTTGGATGGGTTACTTCGGGTATGATTGTTGTCCCCGAAATTGAAGAGGCAATCTATTCAACTGAAGCCGGTAAAATTTATCCTAATCTGGTCAAATCAAACTATGGGTATCATGTACTTAAGGTTTTAGAAAAACAACCCCGTAAAGAACAGGTTAAAGCTCAACACATAATGGTTTCCATCCTCGATTCAACCGGGAAGAAAGATTCTACAAGAGCATTAAAGAAAATTTTAGATATCGAAAAAAAACTTAAAGAAGGTGCCGACTTTAATAAAATAGCACTCGAATACTCGGAAGATAAAATGACCGCCAAGCAATATGGCGATTTAGGATTTCTATCGCGTGGAAGAATTGATCCCAAATTTGAAGATGTATTGTTTAGTCTGAATGTAAATGAAATATCACCAATTATTGAAACTACAATTGGTTACCATATAGTAAGAGTAAATGAAATTTCTCCTTATCCGTCATTCAAAGAAAGTGCAGAAGAATTAAAAGATATGTTTATCAGAACATACTTTAAGCAGGAATATGAAAAACTTCTTGACAGCTTAAAAAAGAATTACAATTATAAATTGAATGAAGACATCTATCAGAAATTAGTATCTTCTGCAAATGCAATAAGAAGCGGTAGAAATTTTGAATCAACCGAATATAAAAAATCCCTTGGTCCCGAAGTTCTTTTTACTTTCTCAAATCAATATTTTACGGTTGACTCACTAATGGCATATATCATTAGGTCAGAACAGTATAATTACAGCCTTCTCAATGCTGAAACTATTAAGGATATTTATACAAATTACGTTGATGATATGATATTAAAAAAGAAAGCGATGGAATATGATAAAGAGAGTCCGCAATTTGCATCACTTATGGAAGAATATGAAAAAGGGATTTACCTTTTCAAATTACTGGAAGAGGAAGTTTGGACCAAAGTTGTAGTTGATAGTTCAATGATTCAAAACTATTTTGATCAACACCGCGAAGAATATAAATGGAAGGACAGGGTTGAATTCAAAGAAGTTTATACATCAACGGATTCGTTGATTAAACATTACTATACGCTGGCTCAAAGCGGAGAAAATTTCGATAGTCTAGTTGTTAAGTATTCGCAACGGTTGGGTTACCAGGATGTTCCCGGTTATTACGGACTGGTTGAAATTGACGCAAATGATCTTTCGAAAAAAGCAAATTCGCTGAAGAATATTGGTGATATATCAGAACCGTTCCGTTTCCAGGATGGATGGTCGATAGTTAAGCTTATTAAACGTGAAGATGCCCGTCTTAAAAATCTGGATGAAGTTAAAGCTGAAATTGCAAGTCTGCTTCAGGAACGTGAAAGTAAAAGACTGGAAGATATTTATATAAATGGATTAAAAAATATTTATAAACCGAAAATTTATTATAACGAGTTAGGTAATGCGTTTAAGAATTAGTTTGGTTTTGTTGATATCGGCTCTAATATTTATTAGCTGTTCCGACGAAAACCGGTCTTCTAAGCATCTTGTTAAAGTTGGAGATTCTGTTTTAACTGAAGAAAATTTAGAAAATGAATTAGGCGATTTCCGTAACCAATCCAAACTCCGCGAAGAATTTATAAATGATTGGATTGAAAAAGAAATACTATACAAGGAAGCCCGTGAAAACGGAATTCTGGATTTAGATAAATTCAACCGTATATTGGAGAA
>JAGVBL010000205.1 GCA_020059785.1 Ignavibacteriales bacterium
GAACCGATCGATCCTTTCGTGGCAAATAAAATACCGGTCAATCAATCATTTACTATTCTGTTAAAATCCAATGCGGAAGATTTTGATAATAATATTATTTTCATCGCGATTGAAAAAAGCGAATCAAGGTTCGACCAAAATAATTTCACTAAAATGTTAAGGACGGATAAAAACAAAAACTGGATTGCATTTAACTACAAAATCTCCGAAGAGGGGATTTACAAAATATCATTCAGAGATTTTAATAAAAAGGAACTAGCTTCTTCAAGTCTTAAAATTGAAAAACCGGGAACTAAAAAAGTTGAGAGTCCACAGCCCGGTTATCTTTTACCAGAAATTCGCATAGTTTTTTGTGAACGGATTGTTAACGGAAATCCTTCCGGAATTCTCGAAAAGATATCTTTACTAAAAAGCAATGGCGAGGTTTATATTTATTTAATAAACAATATGCCGCTTAAAACCAATAAACTATTGGTAAATATCTGGAGGAAAAAAACATCCAACTCCGGCTACGAAGAATTTGTCGATACAAAAAAATTCGCAATAAATTACGAGTGGTACGATACCTACTTTAGATATCGTTTCGAAAAAAAGGGGGAATACAAAATCAACTTTTTTAACGAAAAGGAATTATTACTCAAAACGGCTTATATTTCAGTCGATAATTATTAACTAACCAATGGAATAATAATGAAAGGTATTGTGCTTGCCGGCGGTTCCGGTTCGCGAATGTATCCGATTTCAAAAATATACAGCAAACAATTAACCCTTATTTATGATAAGCCTTTGATTTATTACCCACTTTCTGTTCTGTTACTTGCCGGAATACGGGACATACTTATTATTTCCAACAGCGAAACAATTCCGCTATATAAAAAACTATTCGAAGACGGATCAGCGATCGGTGTAAAATTCAGTTACGAAATTCAGAAAGCACCAAACGGAATTGCCGAAGCATTTATAATAGGCGAGAAATTTATAGGTAATGATAACGTATCATTAATCTTAGGTGATAACATTTTTTATGGTAAACTCGATTTCTTTTACAAAACCGTTGAAGCCGCAAAATCCGAGGCAACAATTTTTGCATATAAAGTTAACGATCCGCAAAGATACGGCATTGTCGAATTTGATAGTTCGGGCAAAGCAATTAGTATCGAAGAAAAACCGGAGAACCCTAAATCGGATTACGCTGTACCCGGACTTTATGTTTATGATAATAAAGTAGTTGAAATTGCCAGATCGTTAAATCCATCTGCCCGGGGTGAACTTGAAATAACAGATGTAAACAGAAAATATCTTGATATGAGCCGGCTTAACGTGGAAAAGATTGGACGAGGCGTTGCATGGCTTGATACCGGAACACCTGAAGCTTTGTTGAAAGCTTCTAATTTCTTCGGGGTAATTGAAGACCGCCAGGGGCTTAAAGTAGCGTGTCTGGAAGAGATTGCTTACCTGAAAGGATTCATTGATAAAGATCAGTTGAATAAGGTGGTAACCGGTCTGCCTAAATCTCTCTATAGAGAATATCTTGAAAAAATTCTGTCGGAATAATTAACACATGGCTTATAAAAAAATATATAAATATTTATTGATTGGATTCGGCTGGTTTTTTGTTGCAATGGGAATTATAGGAATTTTTTTACCACTTATGCCCACAACTATTTTTTTCATATTAGCGGCTGCGGCTTTTGCAAGAAGTTCCGATAAATTTTACAACTGGTTAATTAATCATCCCCGGTTTGGTAAGTTCATAAAAGATTATCGAGAAAAACGCGGCATGCCTCTTAAATCGAAAATTATAGCGGTCTCTATGTTGTTTGCAACAATCGGTTCTTCTGCTTATTTCTTTACGGAAAAGACCTATGTTAGAATTATCCTAATCATAATTGCTATTGGTGTAAGCTCATATATTATTTCATTAAGAACAATTAAAGATACAAACAGCATTTTTAACCAAGCGGAATAAAACTGCTATAAAGCTTGAAGGAGCTCTAATTAATTGAGGCTTCTTTTTATAAAGTTTATTATCTTTAATGGAAAGCTTATATGTAAAAGAGCTTTATAGATTGTATATAAATGCTCTTTAGCAAATTAAAATCTTACTTACCAAGTTAAGGAGACTCACGAGAATGGGAATATTCTCATCTAAAAGAAAAAGTGAGCTTTACAAATTAATTGAAGAGAACGACGAACTTAAAAACACCCTTCATTCATTCGTTCAGAAACATCAAAGTCTAAGTGAGTTAGACAACAAAATAGCAGAATCGCGCAAAGATCTTTTAGAATTATCGAAGATGAACGAAAACCTGCATAAAGAATTAAAAAACTTAGACCTGGAAATTAAATCCAAAAAAGAAAACTTAGAGAATCAATTATTAGAAGAAGGAAAAGAAAGTCAGGCTTCTGAAGAACTTCTACAACAAATTGAAGAAAAGAAATTATTGTTAAACAAACTAAACGAACAATATAACGCTCTGCAAAACAATATAGGAATATTAAAAAAGGAAGAGGAGAGAATTCACGACGTCCTGAATAAATTTGGCGGTAATCTTGAAGAAGCTGCCTTTAAGATAAAAGAAGAGGAAGATGAATTCATTGAAAAACTGAACCAGCTTAAAGCAGATGAATCTAAAAAGAATGCAATTATTAAATCTCTGGACGAAAAAATAAGTCTTAGCGAAGAAATAAAAGCGAATCTCGAAACATCAATTTCTGCGCTGGTAGGTCAGCTTGCAGAAAAAGAGAAAGCATTTACAGAGTTCTCATTGAAAAGGGATTCAATTCTCGAAGAGATTAGATCCAAACAGAAAGAATTCGATGAGTTAGAATATAAATTCAAATATCACAAAGAGACTATTAATAAAGCAGAAGACGAATTAAAGCAATTATCAGAAAAAAGAACTTTGTTGCTGGAAGAGGTTAGAAAATTTGAAATAGTTAGAAGTGAAACCCAGGACAAGATTTTACAACAGCGGAGCGAGGAAGAAAGATTAAACGAACTAATTGCAATGAAGCAGAAAGCAATAGAGGAATTAGAAAAAAGAAAGTTCGATATTGAAGAGAGTCATTTGCATATAGAAAACAACCTTGCACAGGTTCTCCTTAAATTCTCCGAGGAGATCAGTTCCTCAAAAAACAGACTGGGTGTTTTAAAACAGGAAATTTTCGACAAAGAAAAGGATATATCAATCAAAGAAAAAATCCTCCTGGAAAAAACTTCTCAAATTGCAGAATACGGAGGGATGACAAAAATTTTACAAAAAGAGAGAAGCAGCACAGAACAATCCATTGCTAATCTTAAGGAACAACAAAACGAGCTTAACGAAGAATTATCCACATTGAAAGATAAAGTGAATAAACAAAAAATTAACCTTACACAATTAAGAACCGAGACAGAAAATCTTCAAAGCAAAAAGGAAATTATAGAAAAGGAATTCAGACTTATATTCGCCCAGGGAAGCGAAAACTATAAGAACCTTGAAGAAAACAAACAGAGGATTTATCAAGAGATTGCAGAAGCCCAGAAAGAACTTGACGAACTTAAAAATAATATTACCGTTGTGAAAGCTGAGTTACGCGATTTAAAACTTGAAACCACAGGTGTGGAAACTCAAAAAGAAGAATTTGCTGCCAAGATATCGGAACTTATTGCTTTGGAGAAAAATCTGAAATACAGAATTTCTGAATACGAAAAAAAACTGGCTAACTCTTAAAAACCGGTAAATTAAATTAGCCCGTCCTATCCAAACCTGGTTATTGATAGTGTTTTACCTCACTTCATTTTAGAACTTATAATCCCTTTTGATTTTTTAATTAATAAACTTATTTTGCATGCGCCTTATCGCATAAAATTTCATATAGAAAGACTGTAATGTTTAGAAAAAATTCTCTTAAACAGATTATACCGGTTTTAATACTGTCATTAATTATTGCCCCCACAATTTCTGGTCAACAATTTAAGGATACATTAAAATACAGATCCAATCCGAATTACGAATTACAAACAAAAATGTTCAGCATATACAAAACCCGCCAGGCAGATATTGTTATGCTGGGTAATTCGCTAACTGCCGGTGCAAATTGGGGTGAGTTACTGGGAAGATCGAACGCCGTAGAAAGAGGAATTCCCGGAGATATTATTCAGGGTTATAACGCAAGAGTTAATGAAATAATAGAGCTGAGACCAAAAATTGTATTTGTGCTTGGCGGATTAAATGATATTTATGGCTGGACACCCGTTGAAGAGATTTTTTCCGATTATGTTAAATTAATTCAAGTCCTTAAATTAAATGGAATAATTACAGTAATTCAATCAACTACTTATGCGGGCAAAGATTGGGGAAAAGGATGGGGCGGAACTCCTGAAAATAATGCCGGAAGGAACAAAGAAGTAGACAAGCTTAACCTCCTTCTCTCTGATTATGCTAAGAAAAATAATATTGATTATATTGATCTTAATTCTAAAACATCAACCAGAGATAGTTTTTTAAGACCTGAATTAACCTGGGATGGAATCCACTTTAATTCCGAGGGATATAGAATCTGGGCAAGAGAAGTAGAACGAATTTTAATAAAATATAAATTGTAGTCTGTACATTCAGATTAAGAGAAGGAATTACAATGAATTCTGAAAACAATATTAAGAGAC
This sequence comes from Ignavibacteriales bacterium, assembly GCA_020059785.1. Lineage (GTDB taxonomy): Bacteria > Bacteroidota > Ignavibacteria > Ignavibacteriales > Melioribacteraceae > DSXH01. The sequence goes on from JAGVBL010000205.1 coordinate 4,652, forward strand.
CGCTTACATTAATATCATTCGTGATTATTATTCTTTATTTAATTTCATTTATTAATATTAATTACGATATCGCCGGAATAAACATCAGGCAAATTGATATTTTTTCTGACATTAAAACTGAAAAGGGGAATGATGAATTAATCAACCTAAATTTCGAAATCCCTTATCAATCCACTATTTCTGCTGCTCAAATAAATCCATTGGCTTCCTTAAATAACCTGATTGGATTATTAAATCCTGAAAATGTTGCATCTAATATTGCACCGGTTCAGGGAATAAGAACGCCATTAATCGGTAATACAAAACAGCTCTCCTACTTTTTCGACGCACTAAAGAACAGCAAAACAAAACCTGTCCGTATTGCACATTATGGCGATTCCGCAATTGAAGGAGATTTAATTACTGCAGACATTCGTGAAGAGCTGCAAAAAAA
>JAGVBL010000399.1 GCA_020059785.1 Ignavibacteriales bacterium
AGAAATTTGGTTTTGATGGAATCAAATTTTCCACCGGAATTAAATGCAGTGTTTAAAAATATTGAGACAAACTTTACTCCATGGGCATTTAATTCACAAGATAGGGCTAATTGGGCTGAGGGAATGGGGATTAAAACATTAGCAGAAGACAGAGAAGGAGAGTTTTTATTCTGGGTCGGTTGCGCCGGTTCATTTGATGCCCGGTATCAAAAAGTAACAAAATCGATTGCTAAATTGATGCAAATTGCTAATATTGACTTCAGAATCCTTGGAAATGAAGAAAAATGCAACGGTGATACTGCGCGTAGACTTGGTAATGAGTATTTAGCCCAGATGCTTATGCAAGAAAATGTTGAAATACTAAATAATTATGGGGTAAAAAAATAGTTACTGGATGTCCGCATTGTTATAATTCACTTAAAAATGAATTTCCGCAGTTTGGCGGCAATTATGAGGTAATGCATCATTCAGAATTAATTTCTAAGTTAGTGAGTGAAGGTAAGATTAATCTTAGATCTGAAGATAAAAAATCCAAAATAACTTTTCATGATTCTTGTTATTTAGGCAGATATAATAACATTTATAATGAACCAAGGTTACCACTGAAAAAGCTTAATGGTGTTGAATTAGTTGAAATGGATAGAAATAAAGACAAGGGATTTTGTTGCGGTGCTGGTGGAGGCAGAATGTTTTTAGAAGAAACGGAAGGAACCAGAATTAATATAAATAGAACTGAAGAGGCTGTAAGAACAGAAGCTGATACAATTGCTTCAGCTTGTCCGTTTTGTATGACAATGATGTCGGATGGGTTAAAATCGCTGGAAAAATCAGATCAAGTTTTTGTTAAAGATATTGCAGAAATAGTGCTCGAAAATACAATTACAAATTAATTTCTTATCACAACCTAAAAGGAGGTACCTATGCAGAAATACAATAATCTTATTGAATTCTTAAAAACTCTTGAAGTTGATGTAGCAAAGTTTTACGAAAAAGGTCAGTCTGCAGCCGGAACACGTTTAAGAAAAGGTCTTAGCGAATTAAAAAGACTGGCTCAGGATATGAGAAATGAAATCCAGGAAGTTAAAGCTCAGAGAAAAGGTGATAAACCTTCCAATTAAATTAGTTGCTAACTTTTGAAAAGCTGGGTTAATTATTAATCCAGCTTTTTTTATAATCTATGAAATCGATCTGCAAATTATTTTTTTCCCTCTTACTTTTATTTTTCATTCAAGGCTCTCAAAAAGAATCTTCGATAACTTCTTATTCTAGCATAGAAGATTCTACAATTACTGTTAAATTGAGTTTTGTTGGCGATATTATGTGCCACACTCCACAGATAGAGTATGCAAAAATTGGCAGTGACAGCTTCGATTTTCTTCCAACATTTAAAATGGTCCAACAATATTTGTCAGATTCCGACATAACATTTGGTAATCTTGAAACAGTTATAGCCGGCAGATCAGAAAGATATTCAGGTTACCCATTATTCAATTCACCAGACGAATTATTAGATGCACTAAAATTCTAAGGTTTCGATATTCTATTTACATCTAACAATCACAGTCTGGATAGAGGGGTAAAGGGAGTTGAAAGAACCATCAGGCAAATAAAGAACAGGAACCTCGTTAATAGCGGTACCTACCTATCTCAACATTCAAGAGATTCATTGTTGGTAGTTGAAAAAAAATGGATTGAAAATTGGAATTCTAAGCTATACTTATGGCTTGAATGGAAATTTACTGCCTAAATCAAAAAGTTATTTTGTAAATGTTATTGATACGAATATTATTAAAAAAGATGTTACCGGCTTGACCGACAAGAATGTTAATGTAATCTTAGTTTATTATCATTTTGGTGATGAATATTCACGAACGCCTTCAAAGTATCAGGAGGAGATTGTTAGTAAGACCTTTGAATACGGTGCGGATATAATTATAGGAAGTCATCCGCATGCTATTCAACCAGCACGATTTGTTGAGAAAACAAATGGAAAACTTAAAAGGGGATTCGTTGCTTATTCGTTGGGGAATTTTGTATCAAATCAGCGGTGGAGATTTTCTGATGCGGGTGTTATTTTGAATCTGGAGATTAGACATAATGAAAGTATCGGTTCAACATGGTTGAATGATGTTAAAGCAATACCGACATGGGTATTTAAGGGCAGGATTGAGAACAAAAATCAGTTTGTTATACTTCCTTCTGACACAGCCAAATTAGCATCGGTACCAAAATTTCTTGGTAAGGAGGTTAGAGAGAAATTATTGGAAAGTTATAACGATACGATGGAAATTCTATTCAAATAATGAATCTGATTTTCATATCTTTGCGCACACTAAAGAAATCATTTAATGAAAAATAAAGCTTCACTAAGCATAATATTTGTTACAGTTTTTATTGACCTAATGGGTTTTGGAATTTTAATTCCCATTCTTCCAACATTCGCAAGCAAAAATCTGAATATCTCCGATTTTGGGATAGGGGCGATAGTTGCTATTTATTCTTTAATTCAATTTTTCTTTAATCCTATTCTTGGAAGATTATCGGATAGGATAGGAAGAAGACCGGTAATTTTAGTAACACAATTAATAACTGCTTCATCATATCTGATGTTCAGTTTTTCTAATTCATTTCTGATTTTATTTTTATCCCGTATGTTAGCTGGATTTGGAGGAAGCAACATCGGGGTTGCCCAGGCATATATTGCAGATATTACATCAAAAGAAGAACGAAGTAAAGGGATGGGAATTATTGGTGCAGCATTCGGACTTGGATTTGTATTCGGACCATTGATTGGTGCATTACTCTCAAAATATGGTTATCATGTTGCCGGTTATGGAAGTGCAACTTTTACTTTGCTGGCATTTTCTTTTGCTCTTTTTATGCTGCCGGAATCTAATCTGAATAAAAAAAGTGATACCAAAATTACTCTTAAACTGTTCGATCTAAGTTATACTAAAAAAGTTATAGCACACCCGAGTTTGGGATTTTTGATTATTCTGTTTTTCATAATAATTTTTTCAATGGCAAATATCTACGGTACATTTGCAATACTTGGTTACAAAGTATATCATTTTTCAGATCAGCAAACAGGAATGTTATTTGGAATATCAGGAATTTTTGGTGCATTGATTCAGGGTGGTTTAATGAAAATCCTGACAATTAAATTCGGTAATAGAAATTTGGTTTTAGCCGGTTCATTTTTTATGATGATAGGACTTGGATTTTTACCATATGGTCATAATTTTTTAGGCGTTGCAATAGTAATTTCAATCTTATCAATTGGCACTGGAATTTTGCAACCAACTATTTTAAGTATGATATCTAGATATTCACCTGAACATGAACAAGGTTCAGTACTGGGAATTAATCAGTCATTTTCGGCATTTGCCAGAGTATTAGGTCCTTTGTGGGGAGGATTCGCATACGACTTTTTCGGTTATCAATTTCCATTTTTAACTGGTGCAGCTTTTACATTTTTTACATTTCTCCTTGCATTCTTTTTACTAAATGAAAAGAGATTGATTGAGGTAAAGAATGTTTAAAGTTGGCAAATTAGAATTGGACAATGCTTTATTGTTGGCGCCGATGGAAGATGTAACAGATATTGCATTCAGAAAAATTTGTAAAGAATTTGGCGCCGATATAGTATATACAGAGTTTGTTAATTCCGATGGACTAATCCGTGCGAATAAAAAAACTGAAAAGAAACTTGAAATTACTGAAGAAGAAAGACCTGTTGGAATTCAGATTTACGGCGGAAACCTTGAACCGATGATTCAAGCGGCTCAAATTGCTGAAGAAAAAAATCCGGACATTATTGATATAAATGCCGGATGCTGGGTTAAGAAAATTGCCGGGCGTGGTGCCGGAGCCGGTTTACTTAAAGATCCTTGCTATATGCAAACTATGGTAGAAAGTATTGTTAAAGCTGTGAAGGTTCCCATAACTGTTAAAACGAGAATCGGTTGGGATGCCAATTCGATAAACATTTTGGATGTTTCTAAAAGAATTGAAGATGCCGGTGCTTCCGCCTTAACTCTTCATTGCAGAACAAAAGTTCAGGGTCATAGCGGTGATGCAGATTGGTCATGGATTAATAAAGTAAAAGAGGTTATTAACATACCTGTTGCATTGAACGGGGGAGTCTTTACTGCACACGATGTAGTAAGAGCATTCAACGAGACTAACGCGGATGCAGTTATGATTGCAAGAGGAGCAATTGAACATCCATGGATATTCAGAGAAGCCAAACAGCTTATTAGATCCGGAAAATTTGAAGATGTTTCGATTGACGAAAGAATTAACACTTGCTTACGGCATCTTAAATACTCTTTGGAAATTAAGGATGAACGGGCAGCCATTCTACCTTTTAGAAAATACTACGCCGGATATTTAAAGGGGTTACCCAAATCTAAAGATGTTAGAATAGAATTATATAAACAATTACATTATGCTCCCATTGAGGAGATACTACTTAAATACTTACATGAATTGCATACTCATAATTTATTAGAAAAAGATTATTCGGAGTGATTATGGATCTTAAAAATACTATTAGGGATGTGCCGGATTTTCCAAAGAAAGGGATTGTTTTTAAGGACATTACAACGTTACTTAAAAATCCCGAGGCACTTACTTATGCAGCAGAAGAACTTTATAAACTTGCTAAAAATAAGAAGATAACAAAGGTAGCTGGGATTGAATCTCGCGGATTTATACTCGGCGGAATTTTAGCCCAGAATCTTAATGCCGGATTTGTCCCTATTCGTAAACCGGGGAAACTACCCGCTGAAACAATTTATGAATCATATTCACTTGAATACGGAACAGATTCAATAGAAATACACAAAGATGCAATAGGACCTGACGATATAGTCTTGCTCCATGATGACTTGTTAGCTACCGGTGGCACTATGGAAGCTGCAGTCAAATTGATTGAAAAACTTGGTGGAAAAGTGGAACAAATTTCATTTTTGATTGAATTGAATTTTTTGAATGGTCGTGAGAAATTAAAAAATTATGATGTTCATTCATTAATTCAATATAATGCGGAATAAATTAATGTAGAAACACCAAATAGAAAGTGTTTAAATGATAATATTTTTCACTAGCTGACTTGGAAAGGATTTTCTTGACAACCTTGAAATATGGGCTTATATTTGGGTCGTAAAACTGGGTCTTAATTATGGAACAAATAAAAATAAGTTTGAAAAAAGAACAGATCGAATTTATTCGAAATCATTCAAAATTTGGGTTCAAGGACAGAAGCTCATTAATTCGTAAAGCTGTTGAAGTCCTAAAAGAGAATATTGAGAGTGATAACTTAAAAACTTCTGCTAAAATACTTTCAGAAATTTATTCAAACGATGATAGAACAAAGGAGTGGATAAACGATTCCAATAAGAGCTGGCCGGATGATAATTAAAAAAGGAATGATACTAGATATCAATTTAGAGCCAACCAAAGGATCCGAAACAGGCAAAATTAGACCATGTATAGTTGTTACAAATAATTTTTATAATGAGTTGGTTCCGGTTATTCAAGTTGTTCCTATTACTTCATGGAGTGAAAAAAAAGGATTGGTACAAACTAATGTTGAAATTGAACCTAGTGTGGAGAATGGATTAACAAAAAAATCGATTGCAGATTGTTTGCAAACCAGACCAATTGATTACAAAGAGAGATTAGTGAAAATAAGGGGAATGGTAAGTGATGAAGAACTACGGAAAATTGATGCTGCCATATTATCCGTATTTGGAATTAATTTGAAGTAGTGATGATACAATGCTTTCTCTTAATTCTTTTAGTCAGACGATCCACTTTGCATATCAGACATTTCTAAAAATATTTAAAATCATAATTATTTTCTAGTCTATCTTTGTCTAATGATTATCTTAATCTATTTTCGAAAATTTATTAATGTATTCTTTAATTTATAAGCAGTATATTTGTATTGAAAAAAGAATAAACTACCATGACAGAAAAAGAAATATATAAGGCAAGAGCAGAAGGATTAAATTGGATTGCTGAGAAGAGGGCATTATATAATTCTGATCATTTTTTTGAACTATTAGATATAGCATTTCAGATATCAAAAGAAAACTCACCAAATTACAAACTCCATAGAGATGAAAAAATTATGGAGAAAATTAAATTCCGAAAAGCACTGAATGCATTATTTCTAAATGACAAACTTTGAAAAAGCATTGTTCGACGTAAATTTTTTCTGTGAAAAGGAAAGGATTACTTATGCTATAATTGGTGGAATAGCATTAATTGCATATGGGATTGCTAAAACTACCGAAGACATAGATATTACTCTAATGCTTGACCTTGAAGATATTGAGAAAACAGGTAAAAAAATTTTAACTCACTTTGATCCCTTTCACCCAAATCCATTAACCTTTTTTCAAACTAATTTTGTATTGCCGGTTATTCATAGGGAAACAAAAATTGGAATTGATTTTGCAGCTGGCTTAACTGGGTTTGATGCAAGCGTAATTAAAAGGGGAGTAAAGTTGAAATTCCATACACTCACTTTACCTTTTGCTTCTATAGAAGATATTATTATTTATAAACTTTTTGCTGCGAGGGGAAAGGATTACATCGATTTAAAAGAAATAGCAAATGATTATAAAGAAAAAATCGACCGAAAATACTTGAATAAGTTGTTATTAGATTTTTACAAGTTAGATCGTGAAGACATGAAAGAGAATTTTAATAAAATATTTAATTGACCTATTTCGCAATTTTGTTCCATTACATTCTAAAATCTTTTGGGGCAATTATTACAACAAACTCACCTTTAGTTATTTTTTTATTCAATCCCGATAATATTTCCGATGCGGTTCCTCGCCAGACTTCTTCAAATTTTTTAGTTAATTCTCTGCATACTGCAATTTGTCTATCCGGAAAATATTCATTCAATTCATTCAATAATTTTTCGATTCGGTAGGTGGATTCATATAAAACTATTGTTCTTTCTTCTCCTGCAAGCTCTATTAAATTTTTTTGCCGTCCTTTTTTCTGTGGAAGGAAACCTTCGAAAACAAACGCATCAGTCGGTAATCCGCTAATACTTAAAGCAAGTGTTACGGCACTTGGGCCGGGAATACCGATTACTTCAATTCCATTTTTAACTGCGGCATTAACCAATCTTATTCCGGGATCCGAAATAGATGGTGTCCCTGCATCAGAAACTAGAGAGCAATTAAGTCCACTCGCAATTTTATCTATTAACTCCGGAATTTTCTTCGATTCATTCTGTGCATTAATAACAAACATTGGTTTTGATATCTCGTAATGATCTAATAATACTTTTGTTACACGAGTATCTTCGCATATTATCAGATCAACTGATTTTAATGTTTCAATAGCACGGAATGTTATATCGGATAGATTACCTATTGGAGTTGCAACTACAAATAATTTTGACATTAAAACACCTGTAATGTATAATGTAAAATTAACACAATAGCATAATAATTAATAATCAATTCTCAATTATACATTATGCATTATAAACTATACATTCTACATTGTACTTAAAACTTTTTTAATAATCGAAATTCCTTTATCAATCTCTTCCTTATTAACAATCAATGGTGTTCTGAAACGGACAGTCTTTACTCCGCAGCCAAGCATAATCATTTTATTTTTATAAAGTCCATCCAGAAATTTTTTTCTTATATCGGGATCCGGCATATCAAATGCACATAATAATCCCAAACCTCTTGACTGAGAAATTAAATGTGGAAATTCATTCTCCAGGTCTTTCAGATTTTGTAAAAGATATTTCCCGATTACATTTGAATTCTCAATTAGATTTTCATTTTCAATTATTTCCAGATTCCGTCTTGATCGAACCATATCAACAATATTACCGCCCCAGGTAGAGTTAATACGGCTCGATTTTTTGAATACATTTTCTTTAACGTCATCAATCCTGTCAGAAACCATAATTCCGCAAATTTGTGTTTTCTTTCCGAATGCGATTATATCCGGTTGAACATAATGTTCGTAAGCCCACATTTTACCTGTCATACCAATACCGGTTTGTACTTCATCGAACATTAGAAGAATATCATTCTGATCTGCAATTTCACGCAGCTTCAAAAAGAATTCCTTTCTAAAGAAATTATCTCCACCTTCGCATTGTATCGGTTCAATAATAATTACTGCAATATCATCAGGATTATTTTTGATTGCTAAATAAATTTCATTTATCGCTTGATCTTCTAACCGAATAACTTCATTCAGATTTTCTTCCAAAGGAAATTTTATTTTTGGATTTGTTACCCTGGGCCAATTAAATTTTGGAAAATAACTAATTTTAACTGGATCAGTATTGGTAATTGATAAAGTGTATCCTGATCTACCATGAAAAGCTTCTTTGAAATGAATTACCTGACTACCTTTTTCAGTGTTATAACCCTTTACAAAATTTTTCCGAACCTTCCAATCGAATGCGACTTTCAAACCATTTTCAACAGCAAGTGAACCGCCATCGATAAAGAACAGGTGTTTAAAATGTTCCGGTTTAGCAATACGCGAAAATGTATTGACGAACTTTGCCATTTCAACTGTGTAGATATCCGAATTGGATGGTTTATTCATTGCAGCAACAGATAGCTCTTCGCGAAATTCAGGTCTATTTATTGAAGGATGATTTAATCCAACCGGCGATGATGCAAAGAAAGAAAAAAAATCTAAATACTCTTCATTGGTTTTTTCGTCAACAATTGTTAAACCATGGCTTCGTTTTAAATCCAGCACAAGATCAAATCCATCAATTAACATTGATTTCTTTAATATATCATGAACATTTGCAGCATTAATTTCTATTTGATTGTTTTTATTGCTTAAATTATCCATAGCCGGATTCCTCCTGAATTAAAAGTTAAATTAATAATCGCCGGATTGGATAAAAGAATTAAAAAACCTCTTCGAGGCGGGATGATAAGAAATTACGCAGATTTTTTCTGCCGGTTATTTTTTGGTAATTGATATATTTCATTTGTGTTTCGAATTCCTTTGCAAAGATATAAACTTACATGTGGAGTTTCAAATTTTGGTAAAACTAATAAAGATCAATTCCATTTTAGTAAAACATTTTGTGTAAATTTGTTCAGTTCTTAAATTACATTTAGAAAAAAGAAAAAGAATAAAGTGAAAGTAATAAACAAAATACTTCTGATTCCTGCACTGGTTTTATTATTTAGTTGTAAGTCCGGTGATGAATCCGATTGGTTTAGCGGTGATTTCTATAGTAACGATAAAAGTAAATTATCCTCCGAAATTGTTGATGAAGCTCTAAATTGTAAATTCAACCCACCGATTAATTGGTCGTTTCGGTCGGCAGAACTATCCAGGAAAATTGAATCGAAAAATAAATTTCAGGATTCAGGTCAAAAGATATTTACATATTCACCGCTCTATTTATTCTTTAACGATTCAACA
>JAGVBL010000292.1 GCA_020059785.1 Ignavibacteriales bacterium
ATTCAGCAGCAACTTCTCTAACTACTTTTGGATAATCCCCATGTTGATCAACAAAATTTCCATGCTCATCAAATTTACGCCGGTTTACCGGTGTTATGAGAACCGGAATTCCTCCCTTATTACGCGTCTCAAGGATATAATTAATCAGGTTATTTTTGTAAGTTATATTTGCTTCAGCATACCTTGTTGAATCAGAGGCTTTAGAATCATTATGCCCAAATTGTATAAGAACAAAATCGCCCGGTTTTATTCTATCGAGTACTTTTTTCCACAATCCTTCATTAATAAAACTTTTTGTGCTTCTTCCATTTTTCGCATGATTTTCGATAAGAACCTGATCATTAAAATACTCGGGGAATAACTGTCCCCATCCTTTTTCCGGTTCATCTCCGGCAAGTTTATTGGACATTGTAGAATCACCAATTAAAAAGATGGATACCTTTTCAGGTAAATAAAAGTTCATAGCAAATAAAACGATGCAAAGAACACATGATGCTTTAAATGTTTTTTCGGAAACAAAATTCATTTGGTTTATCTAATAACAAATATTTTTAAAATGCTTTCTGCAATTCAATAGAATTAAATTTGAAACCGGCTTTGTCTAATTCCAGAGCAGCGAGAATGAAAGGACCATAACCTTTAATATCATTCATTCGTTTAGGTTCGCTTATGTAATATTCAAAACTTCCATCACGGTAAGGAGTTCCACCAAGACCGGCACTTCGGCAGATCTGGTAAAGATTGATGTAGCCGGTGTCTTCAATTTTAGAAAGATTTTTTAACAATCCTTCGAATACATCTTTTGCAACTTTTAAATATTTTTTATTCAGATAACCTTTATTTGCTCCTTTAGCCAATGCATATGCAAACATACTTGTTGCAGATGCTTCAAGATAATTTCCTTCTCTATACGGCTGATCTACCACCTGATACCAGATGTTAGTGTTCTTATCTCTATACTTAATAATGGCTTTTGCAAAGCGCTGAAGAATTTTTTTCAATTCAACTTTTTTAGAATAGTTATCAGGAAGAATATCAAGAACATCTGCTAATGCCATTGCATACCAACCCATAGCTCGTCCCCAAAAGTTAGGAGAAAGACCGGTTTTAGGATCTGCCCATTGTTGTTTTTTACTTTCGTCCCATGCATGGTAAAGTAATCCGGTTTTTTTATCTCTCGTTTTCTTTTCAATTAATGTGAACTGGTGAATAATATCATCATAGAATTGTGGTTCATTGTTCAACTTGGAATACAATGCATAGAAAGGTTGCCCCATGTAAAGACCATCGAGCCACATTTGATCCGGATAAATTAATTTATGCCAGAATCCTCCACTCGGTGTTCTGGGATGATACTTGAGTTGCTTTTTTAATGTATCGGCTGCAATCTTAAATTTTTCTATTCCGGTTTTATTATATGTATATAACAATGCTCTGCCGGGATTTACAAGATCGATGTTAAAGTTCTCGAATCTATATGTTTTTATTTTGCCATCTTCTTCAATGTATTGATCCAGGTTCTCTTTAATAAATTGAAAATACTTCTCTTCTCCGGTGTAAAGATAAACTTGATAAAGGGCTTCCAGAATCAATCCTTGCTCATAATTCCATCTTGTTTCTGTAAAGATAGAATCGTAGGTAACTGCGCCGGGATGCCTAAGCAAAAAGGAATCGGCTAACCTTACAAACATTGGTAAATTTTTATCAACCAATAGTTGATCATTGTTCTGCGAGATAGATAGAATATTAGCACATAGTATAATTACTAAAACAAAATATTTTTTCATGGGTACTCCGGTTTTATGAATTAGAATCTTATTTTATTTCCTTAATCAATTCTCCGTTCACTTTAACATTGTTTAGTGTAATTGATTTAACATGTTGAATAAAATTTCCCTTCCCAACATTATTGAATTCGCAATCGGAAATATAAATTTGTTCAATTGGGGGATTATCAATTCCAATTAGTTGTAATGCATAATCACTTTTCTGGCTTTTCACATTTTCAACGCGAATATTTCTAACTACCGGTGGAAATTTACCCTGCTCATCCGGTTTCATTTCGTACAGAAGTTCAATTAAGAATATTGCGTTGCTTACAGTACCAACTTCAATATTCCTGACAAAAATATTTTCTACGAAACCACCGCGAAGAGTATTTGATTTTATTCTCAGCATCCGGTCTAGATTAGGACTATCCATTTTACAATTTTCAGCGAACACATTACGGCATCCGCCGGATACTTCACTTCCAATTACTACTCCGCCGTGCCCGTCTTTCATAACGCAATTTCTAATAATTATATTTTCACTTGGCACTGCAATGCGTCTTCCATCAAAATTTCTACCCGATTTAATTGCAATGCAGTCATCACCATTATCAAAGTAACAATCTTCAATTAAAACATTGCGCGAGGATTCCGGATTGCATCCATCGGAATTGGGACCGTGACTAATAGATTTTACATTTCTAATAGTTACATTTTCGCAAAGGACCGGATGAATAACCCACATAGGAGAATTAGTTAGTTTTATATCACTTAAAAGAATGTTTTTACATTTATACAGCTGCAGAAAATTTGGTCTTAAGTAGTAACCTTGTCCAAAAATTCTTTTGGATACATCCACCTGATCTTCATCCAATTTTAGCAAACGGGGACGCGCATAATCATCCAATTGACTTGGCATTCCCTTTTTAAATCCATATTCGGTTTTACCTTTCCATGGCCACCAGTTATTATTATCTGCTTGCCCATCAAGAAGAGCATTGCCTGTTATAGCAATGTTTTCCTGCTCGTAAGCATAAATAAGTGGAGAGTAATTATAACATTCAACGCCTTCCCACCTTGTAAAAACAACAGGTAAATAATCAGCCGGATTATTACTGAATTTAATTATAACACCATCTTCAAAATGAAGATTGATATTGCCTTTAAGATGAATAGGCCCTTTGGAAAAATATTTTCCTTTAGAAATAATAATTTTTCCACCACCCATAGAAGCGCATTTTTCTATTGCTTTGTCAAGAAATGGTTTTATGTTCGTTCTTAACTCTTCAGAGCTACCAAAATCACTTAACTTAAATTCTGCTGAAGGAATAGCGGGTAATTTAATTTGCGCTATTATTTTATCGAGGTTATCCCATTCACTTGTATTTACAGCAGGTTGACTAGTACAGGATGAAATAATAAGGGAAATTAGAAAGTAAGACAAAATATTTTTTAGGTTTTTCATCATGTCCCAAAAGAATTGTTATTAATTGTGATATAAAAAATGCGATAACCGTATTTCAGGTTACCGCATTGTTCTACAGAAAGAAAGAACTTATTACTTTAAGAGCATCATCTTTTTGGTAACAGAAAAGTCTTTTGTATTTAATTGATAGAAATAAATACCCGATGATAGGTTGTTGCCTACAATATCTTTTCCATTCCATGTATAATTATAATTA
>JAGVBL010000130.1 GCA_020059785.1 Ignavibacteriales bacterium
CCAAAGAGACAGAAAAATTGCCTATTCATTTTTAAGAAAAAAGAAAAAGATTATAGTTCAACATGACAGTTTAGAAATGATCAATGAAATAATCTTGGAAAAGATTCTTGACGAATTCACAGCACAAATATTTTTAGGCGAAGAAACAGCTATGTTCTTTCAATTCATGGAACCATTATTTGTTAGTGTAAACGAAAATCTTAAAAAGAAATTCATAAGCGAAATGGTTTTTCAAGCTGTGAACTATCCTAGTGCATGCCTTGATGAGTGGAAGAAAATTACTCCGCGGACTGATATTCTGAAGGAGGTTATAGACAGAGCTGATAATTATTTTCAACAATTAAAAGAGGTTGATGAACTTCCAGCCATCAACTTTAAGAGTTATGAAATTGAAAAAGCAGTTGTACTTGAGATGCGGATCAAATCAAGGAATCTCAATAAGGCTGTTAGAGAGAAATCTATTTTCTACAATCTTGCTAGGCATATACAAATATTATATGGTAAAAAATGGACAATCCAGAATGGCGCATCGGAAGATTCTCCACGCGAATTAAATGTTATAAGTCATACTGTGGAATTTCCGAGAATAGAGTTCATCGATCCAGAGGGAATTTTTTTAAGAAGATATAATAAAAAAGTATGGAGGGATAATGAGCAATAGAAAAGTGTTTTTGAATAACTACGTTATGAGTCTAAATGAAAGAACTAGAAATGAAAAACAAGGACTTAAAATTGGTTTTGACTGGATTATATACAATTTGGGGATAAACAAAAATTGGAAACCTATAAGCCTGCCTTTTTTTAGAAGTGAAGACGAACGAACCTTCATAACAAAAACTGGTGCACAATTCGGTATTGATATGGCTTTTTATGATAGTGTAAAAGAGGAACTATTAATATTTGTGCTCAAGGATGAGAAGCTTAATAACTCAAATTGGACAAAAGAAAACTTTGATTCTGATATTAGAATGGCAAGTGCCCCTGATTTGAAATCCTTAGCTGAGTTCAGAATAGCATTCATTAGAATCATACTTGCTTACAACAAAGATGAAGACGATAATGGGATTGAATTGTTTGAAAGATTAGCGCAAACACTACCAAAGAAAATTGAACCAAACATTCATGTCGAATATGAAAGATGGAATATAACTCGGATTGTGGATGAAATTGATAATTCTTTAATAACGCCCGACTTATTACCACAACATCTAACAAGTTTACTAAATTATGTTTGTGCACAAGTGCATGATTTCAACTATGGCTCCGAAGAGTGGGAGAAACAGTTAATTCCGAATTGGAAAAACTTCATAAAAACTTTACTCACCGATTTCCCAGACGATAAGAGAATAAGATTGATCCCTGTCTCTCTGTTAATTGTTTACGAACATCGTAAAGAGTCTCCTGATTCTTATGCTGGATGGATAGATTTGATTGAATGGGCCATGCTTGCTGTTTGGGACAGATTCGCAAAAACGGAAGATATAAAAATCAAAGATATAATTATCACTGAACTGTGGTATCTGTTTTATTTTTCCGAACTAGAGAAATATCTAACAACTAACGAAAAAGTTTTCCATTGTGAACATGGCTTACATTCACGTAAACGTGCTGGTTTACTTTCAGCATTGAATGATTCATATCTTGCATTTTGGTTAATTGGCCGACTTGGAATTTATAATTTAGGTGTGCAAGAACTCTTACCTGCTGATCCCCAGTCACGAGACGAAAATTTTAACAAATTGATTTCACTAAATTATAGTAGAATTTATAATTTATTAAAGAATAATCCTGCCGCACTTCGTCCACTAATTGATCTGCATCATATAGAATTGTATCTAATATGGTTGATTATTTATCAGTCCGATAGGGATGATACCTTATTTAGCTGGTTATCTGAATTGGAATTTAGATTAGTTGTTCGCAGATTAGGATTCAATAAAATTCCTTTTATAGAAGGCCGAAATCGTCTTGATCTTGTTGCAGAATATTCGGCAACTGGTGAGAAACCTGATGAATTTGTTGACTCAAGTTCTTACATGTTAATGATGATATTGGAATTAACATTTTGTTTACCAGATGATGAGAGAGACTTACTATTAAATAGTTATCATAAACATATTATCATGGGAATTGGTGACGATGATAAACCTCTTTCAAATCCTCCGTTAGAAATTAATCTTCAGAGTTGGGTTCCTCCGGAGGATTGGAGTAAAAGAGTTTTTTTAGAAACTGTAACGGATGGATTAAACATTTCTTCTACCAATTTTCATTCCGAAAAAGAATCTGATAATCAATTGTCTCTTGCGCAACGCATAATAAAATCAATTGAGAAATGTGAAAAATCGTATCCTGATAAAAATGAAATAAAAGCTCCGCAATCTGCTTATATATTAGCTTGTATAAAAAATAAATCACCGCTACCTCCAATATTTTGGCGAAGGACTATATTTCCTGAATTTTTTACATCTGAGCAGAATCCTGCGGTTACTGGATAAAATACCATTTGATGCTAATAACTTTGTAATAAGCAATGAATTTAGTGCCTCTCTCCGGCGAAAAGATTTGTCATTTCGGTAAACTTAATATTTTCAATTCTCTGGAATTTTCTTGTGCTTCAGCATTAAATTTCCTGATGAATTTAAGAAGCTGATACATAACCCTCACCTTTTTCAAAACTCGTTGTTGAAGCGGCATTTTTCTTAATAGTGCATCCTTGGCGGTTTGGATTAGAACCAAGTCGATAAGGAAATAAAACGCAATCCTTAATCACACATTCCCGAACCTGCTTCTTTTCATATCCAGAACATTCTAAGCAATGTCTTTTGATCGCTTTTAATGGAGTTAATTTCATATTGTCCTCAGATTATTCAAAAAGTAATTTTGGACGAGTTGGACAGCTTTATTTACACTTCGTCGGGCGAATCAAAAAATGACCTGTCCAAGTTGTCCAAATTTTGTGGTTCACCTAACCGGATAAACCTCTCAGTACCGGATTTACGTTCAGTTATCTTAATTCCTTTAATTTTCGCTGCTTCTTTTAACCATCTAGAGAACCTTACCGGTTGAATTTCTGCAAATTCTTCATACTCATGTTTGAAGTTTTCCAATAAATCTTTCTTTTGGAATTCTTTCCCGATCTCAATCGAATCAAAGTATTCTACAAATTCCTCACTAGTCGAATCAATCATCTTTTTCTTTTCAAGATTTACATGATTACACTGGATAAGTCCCTTACTTAAATAAAGCTGGAGGCAGCCAATCATATAATTGAGAAAATAATTCCATTCTTCATTACTCCATTCATCATAAAATCTGTGACCGAATTCATCGATAGGTCTGTGAGATTTATTATAATGGTCCGAAAACTCAACTACAAATTGCCTGTCTAAAGTTGAATCGTCAGATCCTTCAATCGTGTAGTTTGTTGAAATAATAATTTTTGGCGATTGATGAAATGGAATGATTATTTCATTCTGGTTTTTCTTTTCGACAGTTATGTCATCGGTTATAATGGAAAACAGTTTATCAAAATTGAATTTCTTTGTAACATCATTGAATTCTATTATTGCTGTATCAAGAGTGACAGATTGAAAAGTAAAGCTCTTCGAGAAATTAAAATTTCTTCCATCCAAACGAATAGTTTTTCTAAGCTTTCCAATCGCTTGAGCAACCAAACCCTTTCCGCTTCTTCCATAAGCGCCGTCACTCAATTTCTCATCAAGAAAAATCACTGCTTTAGCATTTGTGGAATCTTTATAATTATGAAGCAAATAACCAATCGCACTTCTTAATGATGAAATTCTTTGTTCATCATTTTTGCAAATGTTCTTAATAAAGATTTCAAACTCAGATTCTCTACTGTCTAGATTCAATCTTTTGTTGATTACCTGTTTATCCCAAATGAATCCGTCTAATTCTTCATATCTCTTGATCTTGCTCGTGCTCTTCGTAATTTCAACAAAACAATTCGAGAAAAAGAGAAACCCTTTCTCTTTTGTATCGCGCAAAAATTCTAATTCTCTTGTTTCTAAGAACTCAAGAAATGTCTGGACAAAATGTTGTGGTGCGCCTTTGATAACAGCATCAATTACTTTTATACGTGGTGTCTCTTTGAAATGCTCAACATCCAATCGCTTCAGATAATCGATTACAAAATCCTTGATATTGAAAATTTCCACCTCACGAACAATATTCTTGCTAACCTTCAGCAGAATATAACCGCGTTCTAATTGCAGTTTGCAGAATCCGTTCTCTTCTAGAAATCTCTTAAAATTCTGTTTTGAAATATGAGTCTTATCATTCTCGATATACCAAAACTTTACAAACGGTTTTTGCCAGCCAAACTTTTCGGCTATGTGATAAACCGTTCCAAGAGTAATCTTCCCATCATAATCCTTTTGCAGTGAATCAAACTTTTTATTTATCTCAAATTCCGAATCATGATAATGTTGGTTTCCTAAACTCATCTTCAAAAAATATTTCCTACCTTCCTCACCAATCGTTACTAAACCGAATCCTATTCGATACCATTCATCATAACAGTTTATCGGAAGATTGTTCTCTAAAAACTCAATTGCGCTTTCCAATTTTTCTTTATCAAAACTTGTCGGTTCAAAAGTCCGTTTACCAACTTCAAGAACTTCTTTCTCTTTCTGTAATTCGCAGTATTCATCCAAACAATCAATTAAAACATCGGCATCAATTTCCGCCGGTGGTTCTTTCGGTTCATTATAGAGAAACGAGTATCTATTTCCACTTTCATGTTTTGAGTAGGGAAGTACCGTTTGCGATTGACTCCATCTCAATTCAATATGATCACATAATCCTTCATCTTTCAAATACAGCCTCTAAACACTTTTGGGACCGTTTAATCTATTATGCAATTGCTCACTTTCACTAACTTTAATCCAAATATGATAACCAACACCGCTTCCACTTTTCACCGCTCACATATATTTTTCACCAAGTCCTAATCTTTTACAAATCATTTCAAATATGCTAGAACCTGTCCCGTTTGCGGGATCATTTACTTTATCGATATCAATATTTCTCAAATCATTAATTCCACAAATTCCGCCAATACCGGTTACATTTACATTCCAGCCAAATTCAATTACATCCTGTTCAGTCTGTTCAATCAATTGCCAATTCTCCCAAGGAATAGTTGGCCGTTTCCCCTGGATAGGTAGAACATTAAATCCG
>JAGVBL010000170.1 GCA_020059785.1 Ignavibacteriales bacterium
GCCTCGGATAGCATTTGTACAAATTTTTCTCTGCCGAACTTTTCGGCAAACGCGATTAAACCGGGAAGGACACTGTCTCTAAAAGCAAAGTTGTAAATCTGTTCGTATGTGAAGTTTGAATTTGTTACAATTTTTTCTTTGAAAGTTTTTGCTTCTTGCTTTTCTTGCGCACTAAGTTCTGAAAGTAAGCATGAGTTAGCCAAACAGAGAGAAGTTCCCGCAACAGCAAGCTTGGACAGAAATTCTCTTCTTGCTAAGGGACAATTATTTTCTTGTTGTGGATTCATTTTAATCCTCTTTGATATTTTATTTTTATGTTTTCTTAGTCCATTCAAAGTGACAACAATCGTCGCCTTTCATTAAGCATTTGGGTCTAACCATCTCCTCGTTATTTGAACGAGCCATTGCATAGTCGCCATGACACCACATTGCATAGCCAATATCACCGGCATTTTCTTCTCTGAATGTTTTTGCCCAAAGGCAATTTGAGATTTTATAAATTCTGCGTTCTTCGGATTTTTCCAATACTTCTAGATCAAGTACATTTTTCCAAAAGTTACTATCAAGACTTGCATTGAACATCTTTTGAACATCTTTTTTAAACCAAGCATCGTCAGTTGCGTTTGTTAAGAGCTCTATTAATTTATCTCGTCCAATTACTTTAGAAACAGATTCTAATTGTGCTATTAATGCTTTGAAAGCAAAATTGAGTATTTTCTCATATGAGAGAGTAGAAACTTTTGCAATATTATCTTTGAAAGTTTTCTCGTCTTGCATCTCTTGTGCGTTAAGCTGAGAAAGCAGAAGTGAATTAGCAAAACAAAGAGAAGTTCCGGCAGCGGCAAGCTTAGAAAGAAAATCTCTTCTTGCCAATGGACAGCTAATTTCTTGTTCTGTATGCATAACTTTCCTAGTTATTTTTAAAGTGAATTAATTTCAAAAAATTACCTGGAGATTTTTCCCCCATGATCTCCTACACATAACCATTGGCCCTCTTTTTTCAAAAGAATATCAGTATAACGACCCTTCACGCCGGTTGGAGTGCCAGATGAATTTTCATAAACAACTGAGAAGTAATAATGAACATATGCGAAGTTTCCATTTACCCAAATTCTTGCCGGAGTAATTGAGTAGTAAACAGTCTTATCTTTTTTAGACCAATATTCATGTTCTTTTTTTATATCGACTTTTGTTGATGGCGTTTCATAGTCATAGTTCCATCCAAAGTATGATTCATCCAGGTAGTTGAAGAAATCTAGAGGTTTATCGCTTGTACTTGTTGCCCAAGCAGCTTCAATGGCAGTCCAAACTTTCTTTTGTTCTGCAGACCATTGCTGAGGGAAGACACGATTAATGGTTGATAAGAAAAGGATAAGTATAAGAACAAAACAATACTTCTTCATGTGAACCTCCTTAAGAGTTCAAACAATTATTTACTTAACAAAGCAAGAGTCAAAGTAAGCTAACTCCTATCTTTTTTAGAACACTTTCTTTAATCCATTTTAGTACAATGGTGTTATCAACACGGACGGCCTAACTTGAATACGAACATGGCTTTTGAGTTTTGTTGGTGTGCGACCATATTCCGGCCACAGTGTTATCCTCAACGAATAACGGAGCACCCGAATCACCAATACCGACATAAGGAGAATGAGTAACTGTATCGCATCGAGTATAGACCCAAAGATCGTTATGAATAAAAAGTTTTTGGAGAGTCCATTTGCGGCGGTAACCATCAATCATTGAATAAGTAAAAGTCGAATCGGCAATATTATTGTAGCCATAACCAGCGCCGCTGAATGTATCTTTATCAATTATTTTTTGTAAGCTGTTTGCGTCCGGAAGTTTCGCACATTTAATTCCTTTAATAGAGTCGTTTAAAAAAATCAACCCGATATCAATAAACAGAGTTGGATTAGTTTTTCCGGTTGTATCCGAAAAGCATTTCCAAAATTCAGCTGTATCGGGATGCGAGACTACATCTATCAGCCAGTTAAAATGAATTTTATTTGTTGATTCAAAGGCATTATTGGAAAAAGAAATTTGTCCTTTCTCTTTACAACCGCCGTGATGATATTTTGCGAGATTATAGTTAACGTGCCCGGCTGTAAGTAAAACACGCGGATTAATTAAAACACCCGAGCCCGTTACCGCAACTTTTCCGGTTGTATCAGTAAACAGTATCGCACAGACAGAATGATGTATTGTGTCAGTAGATTTTGAAAGCAACGCTTTCTGACAAAACAAATTTGTAGAGAGTATAAACGTCGATAATAAAACTGTTCGTAAAAGTTTCAATTTTGCATCCAAAATTATTTTGTTAAAACTTTGTATGATTCATGATAATGATAAAACTTCCACTGATCATTTTGTTTGACAAGAACCATGGTAGCATAGCCAGTGGCGGCATATTTCTTATTGTTTTTAAGTGTTGCTTCGAAATTAAATTTACCAGTCATTGCCGCTGAATTCATTGACAAAACCAAAACTTTCTTATTCTCGAATGCGAATTTTGCAGAAACAGCGGTTGCGTACCAATCCTTAATACCTTTAGCTAAAGCATCCCAATTAGGATATAATTCCGCATTCTCAGCAAGTACAAATTCTGGTGAATTGATATGAAAGTCTGCGGCTTTTTGTGCATCCATGTTGTTGTGAGCTTGTGTGTAGGCATTAATTGTGCCAATTACTTCTTGTACAACTTTTAAGCTGTCTTCTGTAGAAAGGCGATCTGCTTTTGGTAAATCATTTTTTGTATTGCAGCCAAAAGCGATAAAGATTGTCCAAACGAAAAAATACTTAGCCATTATTTTCATAAGCGACTCCATTATAAATTTTATTTTGCAGTATCCGGTTTATGGAATGCGTGTCCGTAAACGAATTCCCATTTATCTGCATCTTTTCTAGCTATCCATGTTACTTCGCCGACTAAGCGCGTTTCAACATCGTTTTTGTCTGTAAATGATTCATGAAATGGCGCGAAAGCAGAAACAACATTTCCGTTTAGTACACGGACAATTATCGTGTCCCACTTGACGTGCAGAAATTTTACAGAGGGGAAAAATGTTTTTACTTGCTCTACAGTTTTTTCGTAGTCGTAAGAAATTCCATCCTGGTAAACAATGAAATCGGGTGATTGATTATAATGTGAAATAGCTTTTTCGGGATTGATTTCATTAATTGCATCTGCATAGGTTTGCATTAGTGAGCGCATCGCAGTTTCGATGTCTTCCTTTTTTGTCTTTTGCGGTTCCGAACAACTCCCGAAAAAGTTGACTAATAATAGAGTGACTAATGCGAGCAAAAGAATCAAAGAAGCACGCTTAGTTTTGCTGTTCATATCTCTCCTTAAATTATTTTATTAACTAGTTTTTTTATTGAGTTGTATCAAGCCGACTATGTCCATGTACAAAAACAAACTTCCATTTATCAGATTTTCGTTTTGCTATCCAAGTTGCTTCACCAATTATTCGGGTTGCTAATGAGCTTTTGTCAATAAAGGTTGTGTGGAAAGAAGTGAATATTGCCGCTAAATCACTGCTTAGAACTCGCACAACAATTGTATCCAACTCCATTTTGACACTCTTAAAATTGATGAAGGAAGTTTTAAAGTGAGAGCTTAGAGCATCGTAGTTATAATAAGCGCCGTCGCTATAGAAAAAGAACTCGGGTGAATTTTGGTAATGAGAAATTGTTTTTTCGTAGTTGACCTCATTAATAGCATCGGCATAAGAATTCATAAGCGATAGCATTTCAGATTTAATTTCTTCCGGGTAGATAATATCAGATTGGGAGCAGCTATTATATGATACGGTTGATATTAAAGCGATAAGAGAAATAATTAATATTTCAGAAGTGAGCTTAGTCTGCCAATTCATTTTCACTCCAAGTTAAGACATTAAATTAAAAGTCGAATCCAAATAAGAAGAAGATGATGACTGCTAATTCATATTATTGAATAAGTAGAGTGTATAATTATACTTTCAAAAAGGAAAAAATGAGCGCCCCCGTAAAGCAGAAAAGGTAGTCATAAAAGGTAGACAAGAAAGCGAAATATTGAATTGCGGGAGTAAAGTTATGAAGCAGGATCAGGATTGTCAATCAGATTTAAAAAACAACAAAGAAAATTATTCTAAGCGGATATTTTGTCGGTTATATAAAATATATTATCCTCAAAATTTCAACTGGAATTTACAAATTATGTCTTGTGCGTAACTTCAGTAAGTAAAGTAAAATAATTTAAAGGGAAGATGATGTTGAAATCTAGGTCTACACTTGCTATACAATCAATAAGCAGGTTAGAATTCGCTCCGTCAAAAAGATTCCGGATAGATATGAATATGCGTTAACCTGCGACATTCTTTGGGAAGCTCAGGAATTATTGCTGATATAATGGCTGGTACTCGATATGAATGTGAGTAGTTTCGAGAATTACCTGGTAGTCATTTGTTAAGCGGCGACGGATCTCGAGAAAAATGGCATCGATCATTTTTTTATCGGGAATATTTTTTATACGGATATCAAAAGCATTACCACAATAATGGAGTGAATGCTGCTGTGAATGCTTGCCATCAGTAATCGAGGTAATTACAAAATCGACTTCGAATGATTTGTATACTTCGCTTGCAATTAAAACAGCAAGGATAATTTCGGTTTTGATACCAAGTGGTTTAACACCTTGTTTAAGTTCCATAATCAAGTCCTCGTTTAGAATTCACTTCTTCTTTTCTTTGAAGAAAAGAAGCCCCGCATAGAAACTTTGCGGGGCAGGCGCCAGAACATGCACTGAAAAGAATTGCATTGGATTGTGCTTTTACTTTTCTCTTGATAGAAAAGTAATCCCGAAAGAGAATTCGGGATAAACTCCAGATCAAGACTGCAAAATTTTTGCTAAAGATTTCATTCGCTTCGCTATGGAAATTAAACTTGTCCCAATTTATTGAAATAGATTCCGGAACAAGTCCGGAATGACAGTTTTGAATAATCGGGACTTCGAACAGAAATTTCCATCTAACGCTTCGCTCATTCATCTTTTATACGCAAAATTTTTGAGGTCGTGTTTTACTACTTTAGCTATAAGAAATAAATCTAAAAAAAGAACATTTTTATTTTCATTGTACTCATTCATATTCTTCTCGCCAAGAATTTGAGGTCATAAACAAATTAATATTTCTAATTTATGATTGAATCGAGATTGCCATCTATTTCCTTATATGTATAGCCGTTTTTTTCCATTATGTCTTTAAGATTGAATTTGATTTCATATAGCAGTTTGAAACGTTTGTTAGTTATTTCTTCAAGTTTTTCGAGTCGTTTTTGATGATCTATGATTGACTGATCGATTAAACGGTTTTGAGAAATAACAGCGCCGATTGAGAATGCGAGGGAAAGAAAAGCAGAGGTCAAAATAATCCAGAAATGGATTTTTTTGATGTTGAGGATTAATATTTCATTTTCTATGTGCTTCATAAATTAGATGCTTGTTCCTTTCTCTTGAAAGAAAGGAACCGAAAGTTCAAGACTGCAAAAATTTGGCTGAAAATATCGTTCGCTGTTCTAAAAGAAAATAACTCTCCCGCTTTTGATTGTAATTTATTGAATGCGGGATCAGACAGATTTTCTTTTTTACGAACAGCTCACTCATTTTCTTAACGCCAAATTTTTGAGGTCATTTTTTTAAGCAATTATTTAAATGTACAAAGGAAGTTAAAGCAATTTATTGGAAGTCTTTAAAAAGAAAATGATATGAAAAGAAAATATTTAGGAGAAATATCAAATGAAAGAATCAATATTTAAAAAGGTGCAGCATTTACTAAAAGTATTCGTTTCAAGAAAAAAGATGGGTGTGAATGTAAACGGATATCTTCCGGATCCGGACAAGATATTAGCAGAGAACGGATATGATTACGAGATATTGCGTGATTTAACAAGGGACGGGCATTTATCGGCTGCAATAACTCAGAGGAAGATGCAGGTAATGCAGATGGGTTGGGAAATAACTTATAATGATGAAAAGATAAAGAATGAGGTATTAGAGATAACGCAAAATCTGGATTTGCAGAAAATAGAAAGCCAATTATTGGACTGCATATTATACGGATTTGAGGTAGCTGAGGTTCAGTATAAAAAGATGAACGGGAAAATAGTACCGGTGGAGTTAGAGGAAAAACCACAGGAATGGTTTATTTATGACAAGGAGAACATTCTAAGATTAAGAGCAAGAGCAGGAAATTATTACATATTTGAAGAGGGTGAAAAATTGCCGGAGTATAAATTTATTATTACTAGAAATAATCCTAAGTACATAAATCCATACGGCGAAAAGCTCTTATCAAAATGTTACTGGCCTGTAATTTTCAAGCGGGCTGCGATTGAATACTGGCAGTTGATGGCGGAGAAATTCGGCACTCCCTATTTTCTTGCGAGATATCCGAGTACGTTTACCGATGCTCAAATTGACGAACTGGTTGATAAACTGACAGAGATTACAGAGAATAACGTTGCTGCCTTCAGGGATGATATTCCGATTGAGTTTAAGGAATCGATGAAGTATGAGGTGGGCGGATTGTTCTCGAATATAATTACGCATTACAATTCGGAGATCTCGAAGGTAATACTAACGGAGACGCTGACGCTTGATATAGGGAAAGTCGGTTCTTATAAAGCGGCAGCAACTCACCGTGAAATGTTAGAGTTTATGGGAATAAGAGATAAGAAGCTGATTGAAAAAAGTCTGAATACCCTATTCAATTATTATGTAAAGGTAAATTATGGATTAGATGCTGGTCCGAGGATAAAGCTGACAAAGAAAGAGAGTGTGATAGATGAATCGGTACAGAGAGATAAAACGCTTTATGATATGGGCATTAGGTTTAGTGAGGAGTATTACAGGAAGAGATATAACCTAACAGATAATGACTTTAAGAAAATTGAAAATTGAGAATTGAGAATTGAGAAATAATAATAAAGATCCTTCGCTTCGCTAAGGATAGGTTTGAATGAAAGGAATTTTGAAAGAGTTAAAAATTGAGAATTGATTACACTTGGTTGTTAAATTGGTGAATTGATATATTACTGACAGGCATCAATATTTTGCATTATTTCTTGAAACCAACGAGAAGATTATTGAGAAGTTTTAGGAGATGTTTTTTAAGATCATCACTTTTTGCAAGAGAGCCCGCACCAATCATCATATCAGAAATTAATTTTGAATTATCTCCGCTTTTGATCTCCTCATTTAATATACGTTTCAGGGTTTCAAGAGTTTGTTGATTAGCCAAATCCGTAATATCTCTTCCCAGTAGGATAGCGCCAGTCAATTCAAAATCGAATTGATCATTGACTAAATCGCTGTGTTCTGATTGCAAACGATTCATATTTCCAGCTTCGATATAATTTTTAATGATATACAAAATATCGAGAGCATCTCTGGAACGGGAAGGAAATCCATCCTTCCAAGAAATCAACTTCATTAAAGCTAAACCGCGAGTAGAAGCAATTTTAATATTGAGAGGAGGATTTGATTGGATACGAACAAGTTCTGCATCCTGGAAACATTCTTCGAAACCGATGACAGTCATTTCTTTTGCTTCTTTATCCGGCCATGTAATTGTAGCAGAATCCAGAGAGATTTCTCCAAAAGGGATTATATCAATACCTGGAATAGATTTATAGGTGAATCTGTGAACTATTTTTGAAGGTAAAAAATTATTTTCTTTTAACGCATCTGTAAGTCTTGTAAAGTCTTCCCAATTTTTAACGCGGACACTAAAATCGATATCGTATGTTCC
Organism: Ignavibacteriales bacterium; assembly: GCA_020059785.1. Classification (GTDB taxonomy): domain Bacteria; phylum Bacteroidota; class Ignavibacteria; order Ignavibacteriales; family Melioribacteraceae; genus DSXH01. The sequence continues at coordinate 7,791 of JAGVBL010000170.1, forward strand.
TCTTTGAATTTTAATTCCATAGATAAGATTAAAAATTATATCTCTTGCAGTGGCTCCAATTACAAAGAAATCAATGTTCAAAGTATTGGTAATCTTTGCAACCAGTGTTAAAACTTCTGAAGTAAAAGGATCTATTTTAGTTGAGATGTCCAGCAATTTCTTTCTCGTAAATTATGTTTGCTGTTTCTATATTTCTTGGATCACCGGTTGTTATTAAGTCAGTATAAATTAGAATTGCCGGGACCAGATTATTTATTTCATAATCATCTGTAAAATTCCAAAACTTTTTTACAATCTCAACGTTTCCATTAAGATTTTTCTTTAAACGATTTCTTAAAATGAACTCTCCTAATTTATCTCCAATATATATAGTGTGGATTAACGGGCGCAAATAATTTGTTAATTGAGCTGCAGCTGTTTCGCCACCAAGCAGAGCGCCGAAATATTTGAGATCAATTGTTTTGATGATTTCAGGATTGTCGATTTGGAATTTCCCAGCAAAATATTTTGGTTTTATTTTTTCCAGGTATCCAAGCGTCCATTCTTTTAGGAGCTTTTTTTTGTTTACAAGTTTTTTGCCTTGGATTTCATTGGTGATAAGAAAGCCATGTTTTTCTAATTGCTTCAAAGTAACATGCACAGTTCCAACGGCAACGTTTGCCAATTCAGCAATTTCACGAATAGGATTTACTTCTAATCTTGGATTACATAAAAGAGTAAAGATTATTTGCAAACCCGCAGTTTGAAAAATGCCGGTGTTAACAACGGCCAAATTTTTCTCTGCTGTTATCTTTTGTCCTTTTATGTTTATATATAACGGCGGAACCTTGATATAAGCGTTACCAGCAGCATCGATAAAATTTATGTTAAGATTTTTGAGGAGTTCAATTATTTCATTATTTGCAGTCAATGTAATAAGAAGCGGAACAGTATCTAATTTGTTCAATCGATTTTTAATTACGCCCAAATTAGTTTTATTTAGAATAGGAACGACTTCGGCGGCAAATTTGAGATCAAATTCATTTTCTCTTAAAATTAGTTCGACTTTTTGATCGGTGATGTAAGTTGTAAGCCGAAAGCCGGTTTCGTCTTCGAAACGAGTAACTGCCTTTATAATTATATTTTTATCGATGTCTTTCATTTCATATTTATATGTTCATTAATTGTAAATATATTTGATAATTGAACAATAAGCAAGAATAAACGTATTATTCAGAGCATTATGTTCATTATATGATTTATAAGATAAATACTGAACATAATTTATTAAAAAGGGGAATTAAGTTAAAGATTGATAACGATAAGAAATTCCGGAAAACGTAAAATTTTAAGTATAGAATAGATGGACAGTTGTGATTTGCTTTCAAAATGATTTCCCGCAAAAGGAGCGTGACATATGTCTTCCCGATATATTATAATAATTTGTTTTAGTATCGGGATTTCGATTAAAATTGTTGATTGTTAATAGTTTTTTTGCGGAGAAAACAACACATATGATAAGCGAAAGTTTTCCGCCAGAATTCGGCGGATTTCATCCCGATAAATCGGGACTCAACAATTCTACTATAGTTAGATTGACACAAAAAAAGCAGATGAAACGGTGCAACGTGATAAGACGCTTTATGATATGGGTATAAGGTTTAGTGAGGAGTATTACAGGAAGAGATATAACCTAACAGATAATGACTTAAAGAAAATTGAAAATTGAGAATTGAGAAATAATAATTAATATCCTTCGCTTCACTCAGGACAAGCTTAACGGAGAAGGATTTTGGTAGATTGACTAATTGAGAATTTGTTTTATAAATTGATTTTGAATGTTCCCATATTTTTCAATTAGTAGTAATGTAATCAGCAAAAAGTTCTGCTTGTTTGAGAACCGTATCAATTGCCTTCTGCTGCTTATCAGGTGGATAGCCGTATTTAGAAAGTGTCCGTTTCACCAATACCATTAATTTAGCTCTCGCACTTTCCCGGATAGTCCAATCGATTGTAGCATTCTTTCTGACTTTATCGGCAATTTCTTTAGCAATTATTTTTAGAGTTTCATCACCAAGGACTTTTACTGCGCTGTCATTGGTTTCGAGTGCATCGTAAAAAGCGACTTCTTCTTTTGTTAATCCAAGTTTTTCAGCTTCTTTGTCGGATTCTTTTATTTGTTTTGCAATGTTGATTAGTTCTTGAATGATCTCCGTTGTTGTGAGTAAATTATTTTGATATTTCTTAATAGAGCTTTCTAGCATCTCAAGTAATTTTCTGCTAACGACAAGATTTGATTTTGCTCTTATCTTTATTTCATCATTCAATAATTTTTTCAATAATTCTATTGCAAGGTTTTTATGTTTCATCCCTTGAACTTCAAGCAGGAATTCATCGGAAAGGATTTCGAGTTTAGAGATTTCCGGTTTATCTAATCCAGCAGCTTCGAAAATGTCAATAACTTTATCGGAACTAATTGCTTCGTCAATTATTTGTTTGATAGCTGTTTCAATTTCCCGACTGGATTTTCCACCGGTTGGAGTTTCAAATTTTACTAAACGCGCTTTAACAGCTTGAAAGAATGCAACTTCATCTTTAATTGCCACAGCTTCAGGATGAGGCATAGCCAATACAAAAGCTTGATTCAAATAAGTTACTTCTCGAATGAATCTATTTTTTCCGTCTTGTAACCCAAGAATATGTTCCTCCGCTTGCAGAAGTATTGAGAGTTTTTCTTTTGGTTCTACAGTAAAGAAACGGGGGTAATTAAATTTATAACTTCCTTTATAATAAGCTGTGGGTTCTTCAACGCTGATTGCTTTTTGAGTTTTGCTTTCTTCATTGAACATCTGTTGAACTACTTCCAATTTTTCAAGCATTAATTCCACGGCTTTATCGATTGTTTCTGTAGGATCGCCTCTACCGCCGGAATCAGAATAAAATGAAAGAGCTTTTTTGAGATCGTTTGCAATACCCAAATAATCAACTATGAGTCCGCCTTTTTTGTCTTTGAATACTCTATTTACCCTTGCGATGGCTTGCATTAGAGAATGACCGCGCATCGGTTTATCAATGTAAAGAGTATGCAAACATGGAACATCGAAGCCGGTGAGCCACATATCGCGCACGATTGCCAGTTTGAGAGGATCGGCGGGATCTTTCATTCTATCGGCAAGATTTCTGCGCTGCTCTTTTGTTGTGTGATGTTTTGCCATTACCGGACCATCTGAACTGGCGGCTGTCATTATAACTTTTATTTCACCTTTGCTGAGATCGTCATTATGCCATTCCGGTCTTAATGCAATTATTTCATTATATAAATCGACAGCAATTCTACGACTCATTGCTACAATCATCCCTTTGCCGTCTAAAACACTCTGCCGCTGTTCAAAATGAGTAACGATATCTTTGGCAAGATTTTGAATTCTATTTTTGTTACCAACAATGGCTTCGAGTTTAGCCCATTTAGCTTTTGTTTTTTGAGTTTCGGTTAATTCTTCTTGCTCAAGTTCTTGATCGAACTCTTCAATTAATCTACGACCTTCTTCATCAAGATTTACTTTTGCTAATCTGCTTTCATAATAAATTTTTACAGTAGCGCCGTCTTCAACAGATTTTGCGATATCGTATATATCAACATATTGACCAAAAACTTGCGGAGTGTTTACATCATTGCTTTCAATTGGCGTTCCGGTAAAGCCGATATATGTTGCATTCGGTAAAGCATCACGAAGATACTTTGCCAAACCATAGGCAATACGTTTTCCGATTACTTCTTTTGTTTCTTTATCAACTAAATCTTTTAACGAAGCTTCGAAACCGTATTGAGTTCTGTGAGCTTCATCTGCAATTACTATTATATTTCTTCTTTCTGATAACAGTTCATGTTCGGGTTTTCTATCTTCCGGCAGGAATTTTTGAATAGTTGTGAAAACAATTCCACCGCTTGCAACCTTCAGCAATTCTTTTAGATGAGCTCTACTTTCTGCTTGTATTGGATCTTGACGGAGTATTTGACGAGATGATGCAAATGTATCAAAGAGCTGGTCATCAAGATCGTTTCTATCTGTGATAACAACGATTGTCGGATTTTCTAATTCCGGGGTAGTAATGAGAAGTCCTGAATAAAAAACCATACTTAAACTTTTACCGGATCCTTGTGTATGCCAAACTACACCACCTTTACCGAGCCCCTCTCCAACTCTCCCCAAAGGTGAGAGAGAAACATCGGTTGCAAGAAGTGTTGATTGAACGGCTTTTTTAACTGCATAGTATTGATGATATGCCGATAGAATTTTTTCAGTGTGAATTTGTGTTATGCCGGTCTTTGAATCTTCTTTTTTTATTTTTTGGAAGACAATGAAATTGCGAACAATATCCAAAAGAGTTTTGGGATTGAGCATTCCTTTAATTAACACTTCCAGTTGCGGTGCAAATCTTGAAGCTTCTTTTTGACCGTCTGAAGTTTTCCAGGACATGAAGCGATTGAAACCAGCGGAGATGCTTCCGGCTTTACATTCTAA
>JAGVBL010000303.1 GCA_020059785.1 Ignavibacteriales bacterium
AACAAAATGTCCGGCACCATTTTCGCCAACCCAGTCGCAGCATGGAGTTCCATCTTCAACTTTAGCAGCAATAGATTGAAATATTGGTTTAACAAACTTCCATGCATCCGGAGAACCACCGGGCATAATGGAAGGACCTTTTAGTGCTCCTTCTTCTCCGCCGGAAACTCCAGTTCCAATATAAAGGAAACCTTTTTCTTCAACATATTTTGTCCTTCTTATTGAATCAGGAAAGTGAGAATTACCTCCATCAATAATAATATCCCCTTTTTCCAGATGAGGGATTAATAATTCAATAAAGTCATCAACCGGTTTACCGGCTTTAACCATAAGCATAATTTTACGAGGTCTTTTTAATGAAGCAACCAGTTCTTCTATAGAAGATGTGCCTATTATTTTTTTCCCCTTGCCGCGACCGTTTACAAATGCATTTACCTTATCAACTGTTCGATTGTAGACTGAAACAGTAAAACCGTGACTTTCCATGTTCAATACAAGGTTCTCGCCCATAACTGCCAATCCAACCAAACCGATATCTGCACTTGCAATTAATTCACCTTTTTGCATTTTACTACTCCTTATTTTATTCAGTTATTAAAACGATCTTTGTGTGCCCATAATCCAAGAGCAGGATTTGATATAAAAAATATTTCTTCTCCATCGGGCATAGTATTATATCCATCCGATAATTTACCGGGATTATATTTATTCATCATTGTATTTAAGTCGGCATACTTAAAATTAACATTCTCAATTTCTTCTTTTGATAAAGAGCCGGGACAGTATGTAATAGTAAATCTATTTTCCGATGAACCATGAATAAGATGAGCTGCCGCACTCAAATTATTTTTAAGTTCATCATTATCATTAACGAATTGTAAAATTTCCGGAGTAGTTTTATATCCGTATTTTCTAATTAACCGGTCAATTTCTCTGTCCTCACCAAATTCTTTTAATCCGGGTGCAAGAACAATTAACTCGCCACCATCAGCAATTGCCATACGTGTTCTATAAACACTTTTATTTCCGAGCCATGTACTTTTAAATTCATGAGGATCGAGATATACAACAACTTTATTCAAAGGTTTTTCCAGCATTACAAAATTAACTTTCAAAGAGAGCTGGGCTGCCAGTTTAAAACAGTCATAATCGTCACCGATATATAAACCTTTAATAACAAGCTCTCCCATTTCATTTTTATCAACTACTGTAAGCACATAAATTATTGGAAGATGTTTAGCAAAATTATCAGAAGCATAGTTTAGAACCTGTCGAACAGGATTATCGGCTCTACCCATAATTCTTTCCATTCCGTAAACAGCACCAAGGAAATGGCTTTTGTTAATTCCTTCGCGACCTCCGGTTCCAACAAAAATATTTTTATTATAGTTTGCCATACCAATTACTTCGTGAGGAACAACCTGACCAACAGAAACAATCAGATCGTGATTTCCTTCAACCAGCAATTTGTTAACCTGAGCCGGCCATGTATAATTCAACTTACCTTCCGATACTTTACTAATAAACTCTGAAGGGACTTCGCCAAGTGTAAAAAGATCGTTCCGCCAATTATGAACCCTGAATAATTCAAGCGGAATATCTCCATACATAGTTTTTATTTCGTGTTCGCTCATTTTTGCATGAGTTCCGAGTGCGGGTAAAATATCAGTAAGATATTCTTTGTAGTATTGATACAAATAGCGTGTTATGATTCCAGCTTGAGAATGGAATCTTGTAAAATCGGGGGGAATAGCGAGGACTCTTTTTTTATATCCCAGTTTAGAAAGAGAAGAATAAATTGCTTCCCGGATTTCATTTTCCGATAAAGAAATTTTTTCGTGACCTTTTGCAAATAGTAACATATCTATTTTCTAAATTATCTTTGAATTCTTGCTGAGCCACCTTTTGCAAATGCTCTTACTTCATCTATTGTAGCCATGGTAGTATCACCGGGATAAGTTGTAAGAAGAGCACCATGTGCCCAACCAAGTTTAACAGCATCTTCAGGAGATTCATTTGTTATTAAACCGTAGAAAAATCCTGCAGCAAAACCGTCGCCGCCTCCAACTCTATCGTAAACATCAAGCTCTGCAGTAGGTGCAGAATATGTTTTACCATTAATCCATGCAACAGCGCTCCAGCTATGTCTGTTTGTTGAGTGTACTTCTCTTAATGTTGTTGCAACAATTTTAACCTGAGGATATTTTTTAATTACATTATCAATCATACCGAAAAATGTTGAAGGATCTAATTTGGATTTAGCAGCAACTTCGGGACCCGGAATTCCGAGACCTTTTTGCAAATCCTCTTCATTGCCAACAAGAACATCAACATGTTTAACAATCTGGTTAATAACTTCTGCAGCTTTCTTTTCTCCGCCCCAAATATTCCAGAGTTTAGCACGGAAGTTCAGATCGAAACTTGTAACAGCGCCGGCTTTCTTTGCGGCTTTCATTCCATCAATAATAACCTGTCCTGTAGTTTCAGAAAGAGATGCAAATATTCCGCCGCTATGAAACCATTTAACTCCACCGGAGAAAATTTCGTCCCAGTTAAAATCGCCGGGTTTAAGGAGTGCAGCAGCTTCGTTTGAACGATTATAAAAAACTACCGGTGCGCGGACACCAAGACCTCTATCGCTAAAAACGGTAGCCATGTTAGGTCCGTTTACACCATTATGTTTAAATTTTTTATAGAAGGGTTTAACTCCCATCGCTTTAACGCGTTCTGCAATTAAATCCCCAATCGGATATTCAACCATAGCCGTAGCAATTGCAGTATTTAGCTTAAAACAATCTGCAAGATTAGCTGCGGCATTAAATTCACCGCCGCTTACATGTATTTTACATTCGGTTGCTTTTCTAAACGGAACTATTCCGGTATCCAAACGATGAACAAGAGCACCAAGAGAAACAAAATCCAGTGCTGCTTTAGCGTTGATATTTAATCCATCTGCTGATGACATAATTGTCTCCTGAATTTATTATCGTTATAAAATTTTTTAACCAGAATTGAGAAAATTTCTCAAACACCGGAGTATGCGCTAAAACCGCCATCAACCGGAAGAACAATACCGGTAACAAACTTTGAAATATCCGATGCAAGATATAATAAAGCTCCGGAAACTTCTTCGGGTTCTCCGAATCTACCCATTGGAGTGTTGGAAATGATTTTATTTCCTCTTGCAGTCAGTTCACCTGTTTTCTCATCAGTTAATAAGAACCTGTTTTGATTAGTTAAAAAGAAACCGGGTGCAATTGCATTAACTCTAACGTTTACTTTTGCAAAATGAACTGCGAGCCACTGTGTTAAATTATTTATTGATGCTTTGGCAGCAGAGTAAGCCGGAATTTTAGTAAGAGGACGGTAAGAGTTCATTGAAGAAATATTTATTATCGATCCGCCTCTTACAAGCATATCTTCGGCAAAAACCATAGTTGGTAAAACAGTTCCGAGGAAATTTAAGTCGAATACACTTCTAAATCCTTCGAGATCCAATCCAAAAAAAGATTTAGACATATCACCAAGGTTTTCTTTAGTTATAAATTCATTAGAAGTTGTTGCAGTAGGGGCATTACCTCCAGCACCGTTTATCAGAATATCTATTTTACCTAATTCTTCATTTACCTCTTCTTTAGCTTTAACCAGACTTTCTTTATTCAGAACGTTAGCAACAACGCAGAGAACCGGAGCGCCGCTTTTCTTTGCAAGTCCCTGTGCACATTCATCGCATCTTCCTTGTTTATAATCCATTATTGCAACTTTAGCACCGGCTTTAAGCATAGTTTGAGCAAATATATTTCCAAACACTCCGCACCCACCTGTAACTATGCAGACTTTGCCTTTCAAATCATCAAAAGAAACATTCATTTTGCTATTCCTTATTTGTTAACAACTTTTGAAATATTATCCATTATGATCTTAGCATTATCCGTAAGCTTAGAATAATTTTCTTTTTCAATTGCATCCTTATCAAGCAGAGCTGAACCAACACCAACAGCACAAGCTCCTGCTTTTAGCCAGTCACCCGCATTAGTTAAACTAACTCCACCTGTCGGCATTAATTTTAAATGTGGCATTGGTGCAAGAATTCCTTTAAAGAAATCCATTCCAAGAACATCCGCGGGAAATACTTTTATTATATCAGCGCCGGATTCGTAAGCTGTCTGAATTTCCGTAGGTGTAAAGCATCCGGGCATTGCCGGTATATCGTACTTATGTGCTGTTTCAATAATCTCCTTTTTGAAGATAGGACTAACAACATATTTTGCACCGGCTTTAATTGCATCTTCGGCAACATTACTATTGAGTACCGAGCCAACACCAATAATTATATTTTTATCAAGTTCTTCAGACATTTTTTCAATCAATTGAATTGCATTAGGAACCGTCATTGTAATTTCTGCAACAGATAAACCTCCGGCGTATATTGCCTCAATAACTTTCTTCAGTTTTTCCGGTTCTTTAATCCTAAGAACGGCAACAGCTTTACGTAATACAATTTCCTCAACTATCTTTTCTCTGTTCATACTATTTAAATGGTTCCAGATGTTTTATGAAATGTTTAATTAGAAAATCGTAATGTGTTTCTTCGTTTTCAATCAGGCATTGTAAAATTTTATCTTTGAAAAGATAGTTTCCGGATGGTTCTTTATCTGTTAAAACACGACCGAATGTAACATGTAAAACCTGACGCGCATCATTAGAATCGAATAATGCAATTAATTGCTGATCTGTAAGTTCTTTAGCTGGCAGTACTTTATTTATATCCGCAGAAACGTGATACGATTTCTTTTCTGTTTCGTAAAGATTTCTTGAGAAATCAAGAATCTCTCTAAACAGATCCGGTTTTTTAGCAGCAATAACTTTCAAAGCTTCAAGATAACTTGTTCCGGCAGTTTTAACATGTGTATATGCTTCTTTTAGCGAACCGATTACTCTATAAACAGAGAATTTATCGCTGCCTGAATGTAAGCTGATTTTATAATTACCAAAATGCTTTGTAATTGAAAGATGCTTCTTGTATTCTGCTTTGAACAATTCGATATCACCTTTGTAGTCAATTCCTTTTTCAAAATCTCCTATAAAACGCGGCGCAAGACTTACAAATTTAACATTCAACCGGTTTAGCTCATTTGCAAAAAAGAAATGTTCAAACGGACTTGTTACAGATTCGGTTTCATCAACAGAGACTTCAATTTCGAAATTATCCGTAGAACATTTGGAAGCCAGATAATCATACAATTTTTTAATATGTGCAATTGCTTTTCCGTATTTAGTGTATGCTCTTAAAAAGTTGTTAACAGTAACGTTAATAGAAAAATTTTCTGCAATAGCAAAGCTCTTACCAGCATATCTTTTCTCAGCATTCGGGAAAGAATCGTTCAGTTCATTCCATGGGAGACCCGATGCAATTTTAAATAATTCTTCCTCGCTGTAATTATCGGCATTATTATTAACATGTTCGCTCGGATCGAAAGTAAACATTGTGAATCCGGCACCGAGCATTAGATCAATATCCTCAGTTGATTTTAAGTGATCAGCATCGGAACCAAATCCGCTTTTATAACCTTCCTGAAATACAGACCATACAGCAGCATCCATAACCATTTCTGGTTTGCGGTTAGTTCTTGCAAGCTCGCGAATCGATTGCTGTGCAAGTATCGGATAAAAGTCGCTCCCTTTTAATGATCTTATATGACCGCCGTTTGCAAGACCAAGCCGATCGCCAAATCCGAATGAGTTTTTTAATCCTACTACTTTTGGAATGGTATAACTGAAAATCGATTGAAGAGTAATTCTGTTAGTAGTAGTTAAAAAACATCTTTTAAAATATAAATCGGGATATGGAGTATTTCTTCTCTCACCTTCAAATTTGTTTATGGAATCTGAATTGTGAGTAACGATGTAAAGATATTTATAATTATACTCTTTACCGATAAAATAAATTGAATCTTCCAACCTGTTAACAGACATTGGATAAAGTAGAATAGAATATTCATTATTCAGTTTTAAGCTGACGGGTTTATTTTGATCATTGAATAATGATTGAAGATTTTTTTCAAATTCATTAATACTCATTTTATCTCTCAATTATAGTTTATAAGTTTTCTTAACCAGGTTATAAGTTAAATCCTCTGCAATTTTAATTGCTTCGTCAATTGAAATAATATGACGTGCTACCAAACCAGCCAGAAAATTGGAATCGATTCTGCGTGCAAGATCATGACGTGCGGGAATTGAAACGAAAGCACGCGTGTCATCGTTAAATCCTACTGTATTATAAAATCCAGCGGTTTCGGTAACCATTTGCCTGAAACGCGTCATACCTTCAATGCTGTCATGGAACCACCAGGATGGACCAAGTTTCATAGCCGGATAATGACCTGCTAACGGAGCGAGCTCGCGTGAATATGTGCTCTCATCAAGAGTGAAGACAATAGCAGTAAAGTCCGGGTGATTTCCATATTTGTTTAACAATTCTTTTAGATTGAATGTAAATTCAGCATGCATCGGAATATCTGCCCCTTTATCAGTTCCATAATTGGCAAAGATAACCGGATTATGATTTCTATAAGAACCGGGATGAATTTGCATTACAAGTCCGTCTTCAATACTCATCCTTGCCATTTCCATTAACATGTGTGCGGTAAATAATTCGGCATCTTCATTATTCGATTCACCCTTAAGACCTTTCTGAAATATTTTTTCTGCTTCACTGATAGATAATTCGTGTGTATAGGGAGAGAATACACCATGATCTGTAGAAGTACATCCAAGATTTTTGAAGAATGATCTACGCTCTTCTAATGCCTGGACATATTTTTTGAATGATGAAATTTCATAACCGCAAACCCTTCCAAGCAATTCAATATTAGATTTCCAGGAGGAATTTGAAAGATCGGTAACAGCATCCGGTCTGAAACATGGAATTACACGTCCATTCCATCCGGACTCTTTTATTTTTTTATGATTATCAAGACTATCGGTTGAAGCATCTGTAGTTGACAGTACTTCTATTTTGAATTTCTCGAATAGTCTGCGCGGCAAGTATTCAGGCGAATTCAATTTTTCATTTATTTCGTCATATATTTTGTCTGCATTTACACCATTAAGTTTTTCTTTAATACCAAAGACAACCGAAAATTCATGGTTCAGCCAAATGCCGGAGGGTGTACCTAAAAACAGATAATAATTGTCTGCAAATAATTTCCAGATTTTTCGTGGATCTTTTTCTACCTTCGTTCCATTTATTGAAGGAATCCCTAACGCTTCCATAGGAATTCCTTGTGAATAGAGCATTCTGAACAAATAATGGTCGGGCGTAATAAATAACTGCGATGGATTTTCGAACGGTTTATTATCAACAAAAATACCCGGGTCTACATGTCCGTGGGGACTAATAATGGGTAAAGATTTTATGTTGTCGAAAATTTCGCGTGCATAAGCACGTATTACAGTATCTGAATCAAAAAACCGATCGGGGTGAAGTTCAAAAGGTGACATTTCCTTTCCTAAAATTAAAATTCAACTACAATTGGATTATTTAATTTGATTAAAAGATTATCGAGATAGCTTACAAACTCGTTTTGATTTTTAACACCACCGGGTTCCTGAACCCATGCGGCAGTAAAATAATATTCAACTTTCGAATCAGACGGTTTAAGCGCCAGGATATAGCTCAGTTTATCCTCTGTTTGCTTAATTAAATCCTTGCCGTTGTAAAGAACTGCAATTCCAAGGTCGTCATCTGCTAAAGATTGCTTGCCATATAATGCTATGTATTGCCAGCCAACGGACTGAGTACTTTTTATAAAATTTGTTCCTTCATATTTTGCAAGACCGGTTACTAAATTCTCAGCGTTATCAATTGTTAGAACGCATTTAGTAAGTCTGCATCTTGCATTAATTGAAATGTTAGCATTAAGATCATATTTTTTATTGTCAACCATCCACCCATAGTAATCAATTGTGAATTCGGATTTTAACGGACCATTTTTAAGAAGATTATATTTCACAGAATCTGTAACCGAAACCATATTTACTTTATTACTGTTCCACATTCCAAATGACCCGATTCCGAGTGAACTACCAACCTTAAAAATGTCCATTCCCCATTCCTGCATACTATGATACGAATCGTCTTTAGCAACAGTATCGTGCACACCAACTTCTTTAAGAACAAGTTTCTTCATTTTCTTTCCAAAAATATCGGTAGCATTACGCCAATCCAGATAAAGACGGTAGCCAACTAATTCAGATTCCCATCCGGGACCTTCGTATTTAAAGAGTGCATCGTGATCTTTATGAATAGAAGGTACTTTGTAACTAGTTACGTTTTCAAACTCAGTTCCTCTAAATTTCCCATCGGAATAAATTCCTCCTTTTTTAGGTGAAAGTTCTGCATAAGTTTCATTTTTGAACACTGAAGAATTAATTCCCTTACCATATTCAATTTTAATCTCACTTTTCTCATCAGGCTTTAATGTTAAAACAACAGTAATAAATTCCTGACCGTTAATCTTTTCCAGCTGATAAGGAATTTCCTTTCCCCCGGAATAAACAGCGAAGGATTTAACATCAAAGTCCGGATACTTTTCAAGTATTTTATTAAGACTTATTGAAACGAGTTCATCGGTTCTATCAATTGAAGAAGAATTATTAATAAGAACTTTGAAAGATTTGCTTTCTGCAGTGCATGCAAATGCCGCAGAAATAAATAACAAGGTAATAACTACTTTTTTCAACATCACAAAACCTATCTTTAATTAAAAAATATTCAGGGATGGTACTTAAACTTAAAATTCAGCCGCCATCCCTTTTCTCATGGGAGGCACCATGAAATTTTTATTCACTTCATTCTTATTTAAGAACAACTATAAATAATTTTAATAACCAAATAACTTCGGGATAAACATGCTTAATTCAGGAAAATATGTTACAGCCAGCAATGTAATCATCATTGCTATAAACATTGGGATTAATGGTTTAATTACTGTTGTAATCGGTAATTCAGCAACAGAACACCCTACAAATAATACGCTTCCAACCGGAGGTGTACATAATCCAATACTAAGATTCATTACCATAACAATTCCAAAGTGTATCGGGTTAATTCCCAGCTGAATTGCAACAGGTAAAAATATTGGTGTAAATATTAAGACTGCCGGCGTCATATCCATAAATGTACCGACAACAAGTAGAATAACATTTATAATAATCAGTATAACAAACTTATTATCAGAAAGAGAAATTAATGCAGCGGCAACATTTTGAGGAATGTTTTCGTAAGCCATAACCCAGGACATTGCCATTGAAGTAGCAACAAGAAGCATAACAACTGCAGTAGTTGATGCACTGTTCAATAATATTGCCGGTAGATCTTTGAATTTAATTTCCCGGTAGATAAATACAGAAAGGATAAAAGCATAAAGGACAGCAATAGCAGATGCCTCGGTTGCAGTAAAGTAGCCGGCAACAATTCCACCAATAACAATAATTATTAACAACAAACTGGGGAGCGCATCAAAAAATTTTTTAATTGCATCTCCAATTGTAAAATTTATTGTTACCTTATATTTGTTTTTCTTAGCATAAATACCCGCAACAACCATTAAAGAAATACCCAGTAAGATACCGGGAATGTAACCCGCAAGAAATAGAGCCGCAATAGAAACTCCGCCGCTTGCAAGCGAATAGACAATTAGAATATTACTTGGCGGAATAATCATTCCGGTTGTTGCAGAGGTAATATTTACAGCGGCAGAAAATCCGCGGTCGTAACCTTCTTTCAACATAACTGGTGTCATAAATCCGCCTATTGCAGAAGCAGCCGCAACCGCGGATCCTGAAATTGCACCAAATAACATTGCCGCCATAATATTAACAAATGCCAAACCCCCCGGTAATTTTCCTACAAGAATTTTTGCAAAGTCAATTAAACGCCGTGCTATTCCGCCGCTATTCATTAACTGACCGGCAAGAATAAAAAATGGAATAGCAAGTAACGCAAAACTATCTATACCGGTTGCCATTCTTTGCGCTACTGTGGTTAACGAAGGTAAAGTATGAATGCTAAGCAGCATTGTAATAAGAGTTGAGATTCCAATGCTGAAAGAAATCGGAACTCCGGCAGAAAGCAGAATAGCAAACGTTAATACTAATACAATTATTTCTAATGATTCCATAAAGTAATCGGTTTGTTATAATGGCTAAAAATTTATAATTCCTTTAACTTTTTTATTGCTTCAATAATAAAGTAGCTTGAATAAAATAAAATCAGTGCGCCGCTTACAGGAACAACAAGGTAAACGTAACCAAGCGGAACCTGCAACGCTGCAGATATCTGATTAAGACTGAGTGTAATTAATACTAATCTATAACCGCCTATAAGCATTACTACCAGGGAAAAAAAGAAAATAGATACCTGGATAAAAATTTCAAGATAAAGTTTGGATTTACCATGTAATTTAAGCGAGAGCAGATCTATTGCCAGATGCATCTTCTGTCCGGCAACATAACTTGCACCTAATATTCCAAGCCAAACAAGTGTATACCGGGCTAATTCCTCTGTAAATGAACTAGGGTTATGTAAAACAAATCTTGTAAATACCTGCCATAGAACATTAACTGTCATTAATGATATAATAAAAACAAGAAGCCATTGTAATACGGTATCTATTATTTTTTTTATCTTATTCATTATAGTCTACCATTTTGATTTGTTTAATAAGATTATAGACAGAAGGTTCATTTCGATATTCTTCAATAAGAGGTTTAACTTTTTCTTCGAATAGATTTTTATCCGGATAATAAATTTTTACACCAGCTTTTTGAACTTCCTTAAGTGCTTCTTCCGTGGCTTCTTTCCACAATTTTTTTGATACTGATAAGATTCATCAGCAGCTTCCTGAATCCATTGTTGTTCTTGAGGAGTAAGATCATCCCAAATTACTGTACTAATTAATAAAACATCTGGAACCGAAGTATGTTCATTAAGTGAATAAAATTTGCAAACTTCATAATGGCGGGATAGAAAAAAACTTGGCGGATTATTTTCGGCACCATCAACAACGCCCTGTTGAAGTGCAGTGTACAATTCGCCCCATGCAATAGGTGTTGCCGAACCACCTAACGCTCTTACCAATTTTACAGATGTGGGACTTTCCTGTGTTCTTATCTTCAAGCCCTTTAAATCATCCGGAGTTAAAATCGGTTTATCCTTAGTATAAAAGCTTCTGCTTCCGGCATCGTAATAGCATAAACCTCTAAGCCAGAATTTTTGTGTACTCTTTAGCAAATCTTTTCCAGATGAACTTTCAAAGAAATCGAATTTCTGTTTATCGTTTACAAATATGAACGGCAGTGAAAAAACTTTAAAGTCCGGAACAAATCCCTCAAGCACCGAGGACGAAACTTTTGTCATTCCTAAACTTCCTATTTGAAGAAGTTCTAAACATTCGCGTTCTGTTCCAAGCTGTTGACTTGGATAAACAGTAATTTGAATTTTACCATTAGACTTTTGAGCGGCTCTATCGGCTAAATAGAGCATTGCTTTATGAACCGGATGAGACTGATCTAAACCATGCCCAATTTTAATTCTTCTTACACCGCTCTCCTTGGAACAAGCAGTCAAAAAAATAAATCCGATGGCTAAAAAAATTTTGATTCGAGAATTTAGTCTCATAATCTTTTACTCAATAAAATGATTATAAAAATTAACAATTGATACTAATCTAAAAACATTCAAAAAAGCTTAATTACGAAAATCATATCGTTTACTTAATCGTTTAACTAAAAATCTAAAAAAATCACCTTTTAGTCAATTAAATAAATCATTTTCCCGGGATAATACCAAGATTTTGGCTAACAACAATGAAATATTTTAAAATTTATTTTAGTAGGACAAATCTTTTACTCTGATTTATACCGCCGGAAGTTAACCGATAAATATAAACCCCGGATGAAATTCCCATTGCATTGAATGTTACTGTATGGTAACCACTTTGATATTTCCCATCGATAAGTTTTTTAACAGATCGACCAAGAATATCGAACACTTCCAATTTAATATCCAAATCCTTATGTAAGGTAAAAGAAATTTTAGTTTACGGATTGAACGGATTTGGAAAATTCTGATGAAGAACAATTGATGAATTAATTAGTTCTTCATAATTGATTGAAGAAGGTCCTTCGTACTCAAAAGCTCCCAGGTCCGGGGCTAAACCTTTAAATGGTAAACCAACATCAACACCGGCATCAATAAATTGACTACCCGATGCAAGATTCATAAATGTAATGTCTGGTAAGCTTCCATCTTCTTTTCTGGGTCGTGTTGCCTGAGTAGCGTCGATACTCTGAAAATCATTTGCCGAAACACTAAACGGTGCAAGCCAGCTGTTTTTTTCCTGAACAGCAAAATTTCCTAATTCAACTAAACCCAAATAGGCAATAGAATTTTTTACAATTAATGATTGACCGGGATTTAATGCTCTTGTTATTCTATAATCAGCGGTTAGGTTTCTAAATCCGGTACAATTTAATAACATCATTGAACCGTCGTTATTGTTCTGATCGAACCCTTTTACCTTGTTATCGAATGCAAAACATCTCTTTAATGTAACATGATGCATTAACCGGTCGCTATTAGAATTATCACCACCACCCATTTTAAAACCATTTCCATTACCGGAAGTTTGAGTGCCATCTTTTCTAAATCCGTTTTTAAAGCTCCAGCAATTTTCTATTACAGTCGTAACATTATTAGCACCTCTTAAATATCCATCCCATCCATCATCGGAGTTCTGCCATGCACGGCATCCGTAAAAATAATTGCCCGATCCTACTGTTAGTTTGGGTGCAAATCCATCAGCATTTCCTTCGGAAGGATCGGCATTATTGTATGAGTCGCAATTGATTATCTGATTATTTGAGGTACCGTTACTTAATTGTAATCCGGAGTCTCTATTCTCATAAAAGGCGCAGAACTCAATAATATTATTAGAGCCGCCGCTAATTTCCATTCCATTATCACCGGCACCTTTAATATCAATTCCTTTTATATGCCAGTAACTTGCATTGCTTAGCCGAATACCACGATTACTACTACCAACAACCTGTGAAGAAAAATCTAAAATGGGACGTTCGTTTTTATATGCAAAAATGTAATAACGAGATGATGAAGTACCACTCTTCGAAATAGAAATGGTTGCATTGTAATTAAATGTTCCGCCTCTTACAAAAATTGTATCTCCCAACTTAACCTGATTAATTGCTGTTGAAAGATTAAGAAGAGGTGCGGAAATAGTTCCGGAGTCGGAATCGTTTCCATTTGGAGCAACAAATAAATTTTGCGCAATTGAAAATCCTGTTAAAAAAAGAAATATTGCTAAGCATAAATATTTATTAAAGACTTTCACTTAATTCTACTCCTATTTGTAATCGAGTTACATGTAGTTATTTCTCAATTAAAAAATCAGAAAGATGTGTATTCATTTTCTTAATTTCTTCAACAACCAGTTCCGCTACAATACGTGCGCCATATTCATTGAAATGAGTATCGTCTTCTTTGCCATCGGGGTACTTTGTATAAAAGCCCGGCTTCACATATAGGAAAAGCTTTTTGGATTCAT
>JAGVBL010000133.1 GCA_020059785.1 Ignavibacteriales bacterium
AATGCTGAAACCAGCTGTTGGTTAACGAACGATACGCCGATTCATCCGGTGCAATTTCTTTAAGTATTTGGGAATCGGACCTTCCATGGGCAATCATATCAAGAAAATTTACAACAACCGCCATTAAATGAGTTTTTTTGTGAGAAAGAATATTCTGTTCAAATGAACGGCCAACATCGGGATCAATTATCTTAACATATTTCAATTCATTATTAAGCTGAACTTTTTTTCTATTCAATAATAACTGAAGTAAATCTTTCTCATATTTGTTCATACTATTTTCATCATCGCTCATCGATTCCCAGAGGTCGGGATATTGTTTTTCGATTTCAGACGGAAACAATCCGGCAAATAGTGCATTACGTGAATAAGGTGTTGCCGTAGGTAGTATTGAATAATAATAATCTTTCTGGATATTATATAAATCGATTAGATGCTTTTCCATTAATAACCACTGATCTAATCGCAAACAGTCAATAACAAAGTAGAATAAGGGTCCATTAAATTTATTCAACTGAGGCAGAACATACTTTTCAGTTACCTGTGTTGAAAGGAGAGGAGCATTGTAATCACCAACAGAATTGACCCAGTTTTTATATTCTTTTTCTACGAATTTGGAAAATTCCTGGTTACATTCTTTTTTTTGTTCAACAAGTGTCTGACGTAAATTTATTTCAGGATGAATATCAAGTTCCATATCCCAGTTTACAAGTTTAAGATAAATATCAATCCACTCATCAAAATCGGGCCCAGATAACAGTTGATTTGAAATTTCCCTGAAATCGTTCAGGTAATCTTTAGCAACATACTCTACAGAAATTTTTTTACTTTCAAGAAGTTTTTTACAAACCATCAATACCTGCGAAGGAACAACGGGTTTAATAAGATAATCGCTTATCTTACTTCCAATTGCATCGTGCATAAGGGATTCTTCTTCGTTTTTAGTAATCATAACAACCGGAATATTCGGCGAGATTTCTTTTATTTGAGCAAGTGTTTCAAGTCCTCCCAATCCCGGCATCATTTCATCTAAGAAAATTAAGTCGAAAGATTTATTACTCACTTCTGTAATTGCATCTTTCCCGTTAGTAACGGTATCAACGTCGTAACCTTTTTCATTTAGAAAAATGATGTGCGAACGAAGTAATTCGATCTCGTCATCAACCCACAAAATTCTGTTTCTTTTCATTTTACCCTGAAGATAGTGTCCAATTTTACTGAATGGCTATATGAAGGTCAATCCCAGCTTCGTTTGTAACGGTTGGTATTAATCTCGAAGCACCTTCCGGATCGATACTTGTTCTTCTATAAAATATTGTTAAAGTAACCCTCGAACTCATTACATATTTAATTCTCGGTTCAATAGTTGTGTTGGTTTTTCCTTCCTGTGGTTTACCCTCTTCTTTAAAGTTATCCATCTCGTAAATAAGGCTTGATGTTTTTCCACTTGTATATGATAAAGAAATTCCAAGATCGTTCTTTAGTGAAATTCCGAATAATGGTAATTCAAAACCTGATTTGGTATAAGTTGCCGAGATATTAATATCACGATTAAACGATTCAGTAATATTTCTTGTTGAAGCTCCGAGACTGAAGGCAGATTTTGTAGAGAACCTAACAGTGCTCTGGAAATTTCCACCGAAAAGATTTTCGAATTGTAACGTCATTCCAATCAACGGCTGGAATCCGTAATCTATTCTTTGGGATTGGACTTCCTGTAAACCGTCGGGATTTATTTTCCATCCTTCGCTGTAGTTGGATGTATAAGTATGTTGCAGAGTAACCCGCTTAGCAAAACTAAATATGGAATATTTTTCTAAACCGGTCCAATTCAAATTCCAATTTGGGCGAGGAATATATTTAGAGATTTTAGATATCAACGGTATCTTAGATATAACAGAAATAGTTTCGAATCCTTCGACAAATGCATTGGAAAGGTTTGCATTGGGGTCTGCTGCTTTTTTATCGTACAGTTCGCTAACTTTTTTAATTCCATTATCCAGGAACGATAAGAAGAAGACCGGCGGTAATGTCAAAAATGATCTGTCAATTGTTCCAGTAGAAACTAAGTTTGTTATTTTAACATTACCAAAGTCATCGGTCTGCATATTAATATTTTTAGTAATACCCCAGCCGACTTTCCAGTTAATATCAATTTGAGCACCTTCCCACAAAGGTCGTGAAGTTTTGAAATCCAGATCATTCTTGTGAGAATAACTATCCATCAAATTTCCATTTACTGCTCTTGGACCAATATTGTTTGATAAACCAAGCATAAACAATCTTGACGGACCTTTTGAAGGTGATTGTTTTACTCCCCAGAAATTATTAAATCCTGTTCCCTCACCTTCCAAACCTCCACCCGAATAAGTACTGTTCTGGGAAAAGTTGACAGAGATCTGATCATAATCCAGCAGCAACCACTTAAAACCATACTTAATAATTTCTAAACTTTTATCTAAGGTGCTTGGTCCTTCTTCTTTTACTTCAAGATCTTCATCTAGAACAATATTAGAATCTTTAACAGCAACAGTATCTTTTACAACTGTAGTATCTGAAGGAATTTCACCAACTTTTTCAACTTCGCGTGCAACAGGAATCTGTTTATTTTCTTCAGTTCCGGTTCTTTGAGTTTGACTTCTTCTACCTCCTCTTCCACCTTCCTGTGGTTGTTGAATTTGAGGTGCGGGAGAAGTTTCCTGGAACAATGGTGCAAAAATAGATTTCAATCTAATATTCAAACCAGCAGAAAATCTATTTGAATAACCGGCACTTCTTCCAAGTTCTTCCTGTTGAAAATTATTCTGCCAGCTATATGATGCTGAATATGAAGTATTAATACTAAGATACCTGTTCAAATCCCATATAGAGGGTAATTTTGGATTTGCACGTAAATCCAAACTTTGTTTGTAACTAAAATCCCGCCCAAAGAATGCACCGCCGAAAATATCTTTCCATATTTCACCTTCGGATCTTTCAAAATTTTCTACAGTTAGCAAATAAGCGAGTGTGGAAGAGATATCAAAATTATATGCAAGAGAGAGATTTAAAAATCCGCCTTCTGTAAATGCCCAGTTAAACCCGGCACCTCTTGTTGAAGTAAAATCCCTTGTAATATTTGGTTTGGTCCCAAAAATTCTATTTTGTGTAAAACTTCTTTTCCTGCTGGCTGTTACAGAACCGGTTATTGATTGAGGTGCAAAATAAACTTTTACATCTTTATAATCTGAGAAGAGTCCGATTAAATCCCCTATTAACGGTATATCTAACGGTTTGAAGTAAAGGTCTCTGCTAAGTGCAACCGAGTAATTTGCATTAGCATTCCAGATCCAGCCATTACTTGTTTCAACGGTAGGCGACCTACCGGCAGTTTTGTTGTAATTAAATCCGAAACTCAGGTTGTTAAATATATCGTTGATATACCATTTCTCAGTCGGAATTTTAATTCTTATGTTAGACAGTGTCCATGTTTCAGATACATTTATTGTTTGAGTTTCCCGTTTAAGATTTTCTACCGCATCATCAATTATTTCTTCCGGAACTTTTTGTTCAGTAAGAACCTTTCGCATTTCATTTTGTGCTTCTTCAACTTTAATATCTGTCCCCGGTAAAAAGATAGGATTTGTAGATTGTTCATTTCTACTGTAAGATATCCTCAGATTACTACCGGGTAAATTAATTGGCAATAATTTTATAACATCCAGATCAGCAGATAGAGCCCATGATAAATTATCCTGTCTGCTTCCAAACCTATCTGCAAGTTTATGGAAATAAGGATTAGTTTGGCTAACATTAAGACTAACGGTAGCAAGATCAGCAAGTTTTAAGGAAGAAGTAGCACTATAAGCCCATCCGGGTGTTGCATCAGCTTCCAGAACTCTAAGTTCGTTAATCCAAACACTTCCTGAAACACGATTCCCTTTTGTCCCTTTATCGGATGGATTTAAAATTCCAATTGTAAAGAAAGTAATTCTTGTAAGAGTAGGATTACCAAGAACTCCGTAAAAATGTCCTTCTTTACCTTCAACCGGAACTCTGTAAATTGATTTAATATTTGTAGTATCTCTTCGCTGTTTTATTGCAGTTAATTCAGAAAAGATTAACTTAACTTCGTTCCAATCTCCTCTAACAGGTTGACGGTATTCATAATAATTAAGCGAATCCGAACCGAACCTCATATATACTTCTGATGAATAGTTGGTAGGGTCTCTATAATAAGAGACGGAACCCGGACTGATAGAATCCAGATCTCCGTGAATAAATAATTTCATCTCTTTGTAATTGAATACATCCAGCGGCTTATACAAATACCTTACAATTTCTCTCTTATCACCGTCTTCCAAATTTTTTAACAGAAGGTTTAACGCCTGTTCATTTTTAAAAATTACATAATCTGGTTTAGTTCTATCGCGTTCTCTCTGAATACCGGGCGGCGAAGTATATTCCGGATTTTCTTCAATACTTATTGTTGATACGGTAAGAACTTCGTCGTCAATTGTAACTTTCTGATCCAAAACTTTCTGCCATTGATTACCAACCAGATTCATTTCTGCGAATCGAATATGGACATCCTGATCTGCACCGGCTACCCAGAAACGGATAAATTCAACAACAGAGAAACTTGGATTTCCTTCCTTCATTACAAAATCTTTTAATGGAATTTTGAACAAGAACCATCCGTTGTTTCCGCTTCCTTGAATAAATGGATTTGTAGTTCTGTTGGTATCGAGTGGAATTTCGTATCTGAAATAACTATTAACAAGATCTAATGTAAAATTGCGGTTTAGATCCTCAGAATCGGGTAATCTACCCTGGTCTATTGATTTAGCATTTTTTTCGGTACCGTTAACACGGGAGTAATCTGCATTAGTAGTTAACTGAAATGAATAATTATCGTTACTGGGATCGGGATTTGTAGTTGCATTGTATCCGGGTTCTTCATTATCAAACAAGCCATCAATACCGGTATCTTCTCCATCATCAACAAGGTCATTCAAATTTTTGTCTTCTGTATCCAATCTTCCGTTTGGAATTACGTCTTCGCTAATCTGACCAAGGTCTATATTTAATTTAAGTTTTGCTGGAGCTCTAACTATTTTTACCCAGAACTCAATGAACTCAATATTTTCTTCAATAAGATTATTGGCAGTAGAAGACAAATACTTCATCATACCACCCCAATTTTTAGATCGGTCACTTAGATTCGGGAACCAATTATACGCGCCTCTTTCATTTGGTAGAAATCTATAATCAAGGACAGTAATAAAATTATCATCGGGAGTAGCGTTTTTTCTATCACCATAAATTTCTTTAACAGTAACATCGGATGGTGTTACATTATACCAGTAGGACTTAGCCTTGTAGTTCATTTGAGCATTTTGAGGTTGTGCTTCTCTTGGATTATTGAACAAAGGTAAGTTACTAATAAAAGGTAATTTTGTTGGAACGCTAATATCCCTCCATGAATTATAAGGCATACCAAGCGGAATAATTTTCTTAGCGCCTTCAAAGTCGTCTACATAAGCAATACTTCTACCTCCATCGCTTTCAATTGTACTTTTCTTTGTATTAGGATCAGGATTTATATAAGCATATTCAGCACTCATTGTCAAAGTTGAAGGTGCACTTGTAGAGATAACTTTATCAAGCAGTTTTGTAACAAACGGGAGGTCAATTCTTGTGTTGAAATCGACACCGAATATGGAATTATTTAGCGGCTCTTCACCAATCCTTACTTTATCGCTAAGAGTCTGTTGATTAAGATTGAGAAATGAAAATCCAAGCGATGTTTCCCGGCTTATATCTAAAAGACCTCTTAAACCAAGAAGAGTTTTAGATGCAAGCTGGAAAAGGTCGTTTTGTTCGTAAGAAATTCTTAAGTCGGCTCCTGGCACCAAAGCTTCATCCTTACGGATTATTATCTGCCCTAGATTATAATCAACCGTATAATCGACTCCTTCTTTAAGCTGCATACCGCCAAGCATAACTTTAACCGAGTTTTCAACAACATTAAAGCCGAGACTGTAAATCGATGAAACTGATGCAGAGTATTCACCGCCTAAAATAAATTTATCTTTAGCACGATCCTGTTTTGCGAAAGTAACAGTGGTATCATAGATTGCCTGATATTTCAATGACTGATCAAGCTGAGCTGGAAAATCCCTACCAAACGGTTGTAATACAGGAAAGATAATTTCACCGGTTCCCGGTAATACTGTTCTGTTTGGGAAATAATCAAATGTTCCATCTGGCTGGGTACTTGTTCTACTTTTATCGGTTTTATCAAGACCAAATGCCTGAAGTAATTTTACACCGTTAATTTCATTCTGTGCTTCACCGCCTTCAATCTGGAATCGGATATCGAATGTAAATCCTTCTTCTTTAATATCTCTTCCACCAACAGGATAAATATTTCTTAACTGAAGTTTCCATGCTTCTTTGAATTGAGGTTGTAAGTTAGGAGGTTTAATAAGTCTTAAAACCACACGAGCTGTTGTATCGGCGCCAACATCCTGAATAAATTCGCCAAAATAAATATCGTCTTCGGATGATTGAGTAGGACCTTCTAATCTGAATGCGGCAGCAATTGCATCCTGATCCTGGATTTGAGTTTTAAATGTTATGAAACCCGCCTGTGAATGGAATTCATAATCAATACCTTGCTGCAATAATACAAATCGTCTGTCAATTTCCCTTGTTCCGGGTATTGATTGTAATGTACTGTCCCTAAGATCGTTATATCTTTGATTTCTTGTACGCCGTCGAAGATCAATATATGCATTCGCTTTCCTTTCATTTGGATTTACAAGACCTGTTATTGTCTTCCAAACTTGAATATCTTTTACAACTAAAGAATCCCTTGGTCGTGCTACCGGATTACTAAAAATGTCTTTGAATAATCCTAAAGCCGGGTCAGCATAAACAGGAAGTATGAAAAAGTGATTTTGCGAATAGTCGTAAGCACGTATTTCAAATTTTTGTGCTTTTGCACCGCCGCTAACATTAACCTCCTGCACTTCTCCTTTTTTCTGTGAAGCAAGAGCAGTTAAACTGAACGGACCCATTTTCATTAACGCCTTAACTCCAAACAAAGCTTCGCTTCCGCCAATTAATGGTGATGTTTGAAGTGAAACGTTACCGGCTTCTACGCTTTGAATAATTTCGTCTTCGAAACCCGTGTATTTTATTTTAAGCTGGTTTTCGAATTGAAACTGCCGCTCTGTATTCCAGTCGGCTGAAATTGAAAGCTTCTCACCAATTGTTCCGTTAAGGTTAATTTGAACAGTTTGTTTGAAATCGGGTTCGTTACGTGTGTTGCCGAGTGCAGAGGTTGTAATTCCGGAAGTAGTTTCATTTCTCCATGCACCATGTATATCAACGGCACCGGCAATTTTAAGATTTATTTTTGGAGTACCGAATATGCTCAGAAATGATGCGCTTGGAAGTGGAATTTCTATATTAGTGATATCTGTTATAAGTTGACTTAAATCTTTCTTCTCTTCCTTCAGCTTATATTCATAACCTTTATCTTCCCAAAGTTTTCTTGTTATTGCATCTAAACGTAATTGAATATACTCTTCAAGTGGAATTTCAAGAATTGGTTTAACAACCTGTCCGCCGATTGATTCTTTAATTATAACCTTTGTACCGGATGAGTCTAATTCAACAAGTCTTGTTAAAGTTGCTGCAGAAGGACGTAGAAGCAGTGGAGAAAAACGTCTTTCTCTGTAACTTACAGTGTAATCGTCTTTACCGGAAAATCTGAAGTGCTGTAGTCGAGCAGTAGAATCCTGGGACAAGGAATCAATTCTTCTAAGAGAATCCGACCTGGCTTTGAATTTTATAGAATCGCTTTTTGATAATTTTAACAAAGTTGTATCGGGTACAATTGAAGAATTTAATTTAACAGTTGAATCGGGAGAATTAAAAAATGACTTTAGAAAATCCGGACCGGGAGATGATGGTTGAGGGATATCAACAAAAGTCTGGCAAGAGCCGTTTTGATTGCCGGTTAGTAAATATTGTAAAACAGAATTGTAAAAAGAATTTCTGCTAACATTTGGATTTCCATGAAAGGTAAATCCAAAGAAAACTATAACGGCAACAACAAAAAAGGGAAACAAAAGTAATTTGATTCCCGGCTTCGAAGTATTTTTTGGCACTGAAAAGATAATAGACCTATAAATTATTCGCACTAAATTAATGTAGAAATTAACCTATCCAACCTCCCTAATTTTTTCGACTCAAAAATTAATAAAAATTTACTTTAATGCAATCCATAAATAATTTTTTTAAGGTAGGGTTAGATAATGTCGTTTAAGTGGGTTTTTTCATCAATTGCTTCTATTATGCTGCTTTCGTGAACAATAACAGCACTAAGTTTATTACCTACACATGCACCTGTATCCAGATATAAAGCATGAGAGTCTTCAATAAGTGTAATATCCTGTTGCTTTGTATGACCAACAATCTGAAGTTTACCAAGACCCAAAAGGGGGTCGCGAGTCCACATTATTCCCCTATCGGTTCTCAAATCGTTATTTATGAATGGTTCGAGTAAATCCAGGTTATTTCTAAAATCCGATGGTAAAAATTTTTCGTATTGAATTGAAATGCCGGCATGACAGATAAAACAGTCTTTCAGATTGTAATAGAGTTGAGCATTCTTAATATATTCAAGATGAACAAACATCTCATCCTGATGTTTTTCATACGATTCTAAAGTTGTTTCGTTACCATTAAAAAACCATGAACGAGCAAAAACACTTGAAGGCTCTTTGAAAAAGTGGAGAAACATATAATCATGGTTACCGGGTACAAACTGAATATTATTTTCGATTATAAATTTTACAACTTCGTAACTATGATTTCCCCTATCAACCAGATCGCCAACAGAGTAAACCGGAATACCTGGATAATTCTTAACTATCTTATTATAGAGTTGTTCTAAAGTAAAAAAACAACCGTGTATATCACCAATAACAGCAACCATCAATATTCAATTAAATGTGATAAGTTTTTTTAGCAAATTCGTTTAGCTCATCCCTGAAAACCGGATGCGAAATTTCTATTAAAGATCTAACACGTTCCGGTATAGATTTACCGAACAAATTTACAGCACCATACTCTGTAACAACCCAGTGAACATCTCCGCGGGATGTAACAACACCGGCACCGGGTTTTAATGTAGGAACAATCTTGGAAAATTTTAGGTCCTTTGTAGCAGCCGGTAGAGCAATAATCGGTTTACCTCCTTCGGAATGAGCAGCACCTCTAACAAAATCGACCTGACCGCCAATACCGCTGTAGAATCTTGTGCCGATTGAATCCGAGCAGACCTGACCTGTTAAATCAACTTCGATTGAAGAGTTGATTGCAACCATTTTATAATTTTTAGAAATTAGGAAAGGGTCGTTAACATACTCCTGCGGATGAAATTCGAAGATTGGATTGTTATCAATAAAATTGTAAGAACGTTTTGTACCAAGAACGAACCCGGCAATAATTTTTCCCTGGTGAAGGGTTTTCCTTTCGCCGTTTACAATACCTTCTTCTACCAGTTCAATTAATCCGTCGCTAAACATTTCTGTATGAACACCAAGATCATTTTTAGTATGCAGATATTTCAGCACAGCATCAGGAATAGCACCAATTCCCATTTGAAGTGTAGAACCGTCTTCAATTAATTCAGCAATGTGGCTCCCAATACGATCATAAATCTGAAGAATTTCCGGAGTTGCATCGGGATCAACCTGAGGTAATTCCTGCAACGGTTGATCAACTTCTACAATGAAATCAATTTTATTTATGTGAATAAAACTGTTCCCTAATCCACGCGGCATTTGTTTGTTTACCTGTGCAATAACGCATTTTGATTTCTCGGCGGGAGTTTTAATATTCCCCACATCAATACCATAACTGCAGAATCCGTGTTCATCTGGCGGAGAAACATGAATCATTGCAACATCTGCCTGAAGCACACCGCGTTTAAATAACATGGTAACTTCAGAAAGAAATATAGGGATAAACTCTGCCCTACCTTCGTTAACAGCTTGACGTGTATTGCCGCCGATAAAAAATGCTTTATGGCGGAAATGTTTTTCCATTCCGGGTTTTACATAAGGTATATCGCCAACAACAAGTATATGATAAATATCTACATCATGTAATTCTTCTTTTCTTTTAACCATCGCATTAATTAATTCATGAGGGGCAGCACAGCCTGGTTGAACAATAATTTTATCATTCGACTTAATTACTTTTACAGCATCATCAGCCGAGACAAGTTTGGCGTTATACTTCTTCACCCATGGTCCATTAATCGGCTTATCAATTTTTACCTGATCAATTGTCATCTTATGATTCTCTTTTAGTTATTTGAAAAAATATGAAGTCTTCTATACTCAATGTTAAATGTTTCTGCAATGCTTTCGTTTGTACAATAGCCATTATAAGTACAAACACCTTTAGCAAGTCCTGTATCGCCTAAAAGAGCCTGGGATAAACCATGATCTGCAATTTCTTCTACATACTCTAAAGAAGCATTTGTTAAGCCATAACTTGCAGTTCTGCAGACAAGTGCCGGCATATTAGGAACGCAGTAATGAATTACATTATGCATAGTGAATACAGGTTCGGATATTGAAGTAGGTCTGCTAGTTTCTATACATCCGCCCTGATCAATCGATACATCAACAATAACTGCACCTTTCTTCATTGTTTTAACCATTGCTTCGGTTACTAAATGCGGAGTTTTTTCAGCTTTAATCTGAATAGCACCAATAAATAGATCGGCAAATTTAACACCGCGCGCAATTGTAAATGGATTAGCGGCAACAGTAGAAATATTTTTAGAAATATCTGTATTGATTCTTCTTAGTCTTCTTAAATCCCGATCGAGAACAATAACATGAGCACCTCTTGTATATGCAGTACGTGCGGCATTAAATCCCGCAACACCGGCGCCAAGTATAACAACTGCGGCAGGTGCAACACCGGCAATTCCTCCCATTAAAATACCTCTTCCTATCTGGGAGTCGCTGCCCAAATATCTTTCCCCAACCTGAACAGCAATCTGCCCGGCAATCTCGCTCATCGATTGAAGAACCGGCAGCTGATCATCCTTTTCAA
>JAGVBL010000336.1 GCA_020059785.1 Ignavibacteriales bacterium
TCAGATCAACTATAAAAGGTTTGTGCCCCATTACCCTCAATGCTGCTGCTGCAAACAGAGCGCCTTCAAAACAGTTTGCTTTTTTACTCTTTATAATTTTTCTGGGAGAGCAGGTTATATACTCCGGATTATAAGCTGTTCCGTTCAAAAAATGCTGAATACCCGCCGGAGATTTTAAGTTTTTTAGGAAATTTATCTCGCCAACCGAAAATATTCCCGGTGTTTTTTTATTATTAATTTTAGGACTCATTAACGCTCATCATAATTTTTCTGACTTAATTTCAATTCTATTCATCACTTTATAAACCGGATACGGAAGGAATCCACCGCCCCATTGCGGCACAAGATAGTTATCGAAGAAATTCCAGTGAAGGAGCCCGTCGTCCGTTTCCGGCTCAAGCAGATATGCCGCAACATTTGCAAGCGGCTGAGCTAAGCGGACAAGAATTGTCCCTTTATCAAACTTTTTCTTCTCGGCAACAAACTCTCCTTTTATAACATTGTTATAATGTCCCTGATTCAAACGCTGCTCTGGTTTCAATTCTTTTATTTTGAAAGTCTGAACCTGCAGCTCGGTATCCAATGAAAGTTTTTCAAACTTTATTCCGTGTGTCTTTAAAATATTAACAACCTTTGGATCTTTCACTGTTAGTAGATAAGCATACGGAAGCTTTACTTGCTTTGTGGGCAGATAGTCGGCTAAATAAGGAACAGTAACAACCTCCTTAATATCCGTAGGAAATAATCTTTCTCTACCGCTGGCATCTTTACGGGTTTCCAGCTCATAAGTGTTTACGGTTATCGGAACTTTTGTCGGCACAACTTTCGATTCGATTGCAAGGGAATCATTAACAGAAATATTATTACCGCGAGCAACTGTTTTTTCATCAACCTCTTTTAATACTTTTTTAATCTCACCTTTATTCGCAATTACATTTTCAACAATTGACCAGAGCAGATTGTATGTGCCGATTACACGGTCTTTAAACTCGGAATAAACATAATTTTCATTCAGAATTCCGATGCGGTTACGAAGCCCGACATAATTAACAATGTAGCGCGGTTCATAAGCATAAGAAATCCATCCTTTTGAAG
Organism: Ignavibacteriales bacterium; assembly: GCA_020059785.1. Classification (GTDB taxonomy): domain Bacteria; phylum Bacteroidota; class Ignavibacteria; order Ignavibacteriales; family Melioribacteraceae; genus DSXH01. The sequence continues at coordinate 1,096 of JAGVBL010000336.1, forward strand.
GATCGCGCTGATCGACAAATTCACCGTAATAAAGATTCATTGTGTTATACTTATTAGATAATGTATTTGAAATTGCCGGCATCAACTTATCGCGCGTGTATGCAATTAGCGAAGTATCGCCGGCGGGATTCATCATCCACGTAAATGAAACCGGCTCCTGACGGTACGACCCGTTTGTTGTATGAAGATCAACAAAAACCGAAGGATCCCATTTATTAAATGCATCGAGCAGACCTTTAACTTCGGGTGTTTCAACTTTCATTGCATCGCGGTTCAAATCCAGATTCTGTCCGTTATAACGAATACCAACGCCGTTCTTAGGTCCTTTCTGATGCGCACGGTTAGAAGTGCTAATTAACTCATTTCCATCCGCATTAAAAATGGGGCAAACCAATAGAACTACATCGTTCAACAATTCTTTTCTGTTCAACAATAAATCCCGGACAAACATAAGTGCAGCTTCTTTACCTTCAACTTCTCCAGCGTGAATATTCCCTTGAATGTAAAGAACAATTCTTTTATCGTTCTTCAAATCATCCGGGGATTCTGGTAGTGGATTGCCGACAACCATTAAAGGTATGATCCGTCCTTCGGAAGAGACTGCCAAAGTTTCTATTCGGAAATTTTTTGAAAGCTTATTTAATGAGTTGATAAAATTTATTACATCATCGTAACGGGAAGTCGATTCGTAATTTGAGCTTTCCGCTACGGTTAACGGTAGTGTTTTATTCGATTGTCCTGTTAAAAGCGACCATGAAATAAAAAATAAAGCAAGAGCAAACAGTAAGCAGCGCATTTAGTGATCCTTTATTCTTTTTATTACTACATAAAAATAAAATTGTTATTTTGATATAGCAAAAAAATGTTGTGGATATTTGAATGTGAGTAGACCGCAGATTTTTATGATCGATTATGATGATGGAGGATCATAAAAAAACATAACAATCTTAACAAATCAGTATTTCATTCAAAGTTTTATAAAAGCAAAAAGCTTGTAGTGAGGTTTTATGAAAACAAAAACACTATTGATATCACTGTATTTCTTTAGTTCGGTTTTACTCTGCCAAACAGATTTTGAATTCGAGAAATTACAGTTAAATAAAGAAACAGCTGCCTCCTTTTCGAAACTTGCACTTAAATGTGTACAGAAAGAATATCCAAACAAGCTTGACCACGTAATGAATGATGAAAGCGAAGTTCTTTCACCCTCCAAACTTCATCCGGCTTTCTATGGATGTTTCGATTGGCATTCATCGGTTCATGGTCATTGGATGCTTGTAAGATTATTAAAACTTTTTCCGGATTTAGAAACTGCTCCGGCTATCAGAAAAGCATTGAACGAAAATCTTACATCAGAAAATATAAGTAGTGAAGTCGAGTATCTTAATCAACCGAACAGAAAATCATTTGAGCGGACATACGGTTGGGCATGGTTATTAAAATTAACAGAAGAACTTCAAAGCTGGAACGATCCTCAAGGGGAAATATGGTTGGAGAACCTAAAGCCGCTTGCTGAGGCAATCGTCCAAAGATACATAGAATTTCTTCCGAAGCAGAATTATCCGATACGGACAGGTGTTCATCCCAACACAGCTTTCGGTATTTCGTTTGCGCTCGATTACGCGCGGTCAACAAAAAATTATCAGCTCGAAACTCTTCTAACCGAAAGAGGAACGACATATTATTTTAATGATGAGGACTACGATGCAAAATGGGAGCCGGGCGGCGAGGACTTCTTCTCCCCAGCACTAATCGAAGCTGATCTGATGGGAAGAATTCTTGAACCGAAACACTTTGCTGAATGGTTTAAAAAGTTTCTTCCCTGTATTGAAACTACAAAAAGTTTACTTGAACCCGCTGTAGTAACTGACAGAACCGATCCAAAACTTGTTCATCTGGATGGATTGAATTTAAGCCGTGCTTGGTGTATGTTTGGAATAGCAAGTCATCTGCCCGAAAGCAATCCGCTTAGAAAAATTTTAACCGACTCTGCAATTAAACATGCAGAAGCGGGGCTGCAATATATTACAAGCGGTAATTACGAAGGAGAGCACTGGCTTGCCTCTTTTGCAGTTTATATGCTATCCGAAGCAAAATTAATTCTAAAATAATTTTTGTGGAATTTGGTTTTTGTAGCATATTAATTTACTCCTAAATCACAAACGCACAAAAAGAAAGGATACAAAAATGCGATTGCAGAAAATATATTCTTCTTTACTATTTATTTTTATTACCACATCAATTTTTGCTCAACATGAAAATTCTTTATCGGCTGACGAATCATTAAAAAAATTAATGGCCGGTAATAAGAGATTTACTGAGTTTACCCAAAATCATCCTCACCAAAACGAAGCAAGACTTAAAGAGGTTTCCTCTTCACAAAAGCCCTTTGCAATAATTGTCGGCTGTTCCGATTCCCGCGTTCCGCCGGAAATTATTTTTGATCAGGGAATTGGAGATCTTTTTATTATTCGCAATGCCGGAAACGTTGTTGATGATTTTGCAATGGCAAGTATTGAATATGCCGTTGAACACCTTGATGTAAAGCTGATAATGGTCCTTGGTCACGAAAACTGTGGAGCGGTTGATGCTACAATAAAAGGTGGTCGCTTACCCGGTCATTTGAACAAATTGACCGATGAAATAGAACCATCAATACAATCTGCAAAACGAATTACCGGCGATCTATTAACAAATGTTATTTACTCGAATACAAAAAGAATAGCCGGACAGATTAGTTCATCGGAGGAATTGCTGAAAGAATTTGTAGAACATAAAGGCTTAAAAGTCATTCCGGCATATTACAATCTCGAAACCGGTAAAGTTGAAGTGATGGAATAATATCAGTAAATAAATTGAATAATAGAAGCACTAAAAGTAATTTAAGCATGTAAAAAAATATTTTTTAAGAGGATTAGGTAAATCATGTCCAAGTTTAAGTATGTAGTTAAAAGAAGCGGTGCTATTGTTCCATTTAATCCCGATAGAATTGCAAATGTAATTTACCGAGCTGCAGTTTCTGTTGGAGGAAGAGATAAAGAAAAAGCAGAGGAGCTTGCTAAACAGGTTATTGAAATAATGGAACAAAATTTTGAAGAGGGATATAAGCCACATGTCGAAGAGATTCAGGATATTATTGAAAAGGTTTTGATAGAAAATGGTCACGCTAAAGTTGCAAAGGAATTTATTTTATATAGAGAGGAGGCGGCACGAAGAAGAAGAGAGGACTCGCGCCATTTTTCTAAACCGAATGAAGTTGTTCCATGGAAGAAAGTCTGGCGCGCTCTCGATTGGGCCATAGCTCACAATCTTCATACAGTGGAATCAACAAATCAAAGAATCCGAAACGGTGAGTTTCCTTATATTGTTCACGAAGCGGAATCTTTTTACGAAACACAGCTCGATACCGCGGCAGAATTAATAAAAGAAAGAAGCGCTGAACTTAAAATGGTGATGGTAAGCGGTCCGTCATCTTCTGGCAAGACCACTACAACTCTAAAACTTGAGCAGCGTTTAAATAAAATGGGAATGAATTTCGTCCCGTTAATTGTTGATAATTACTTCTTTGACCTAGAACTTCACCCTAAAGACGAATTCGGCGATTACGATTTTGAAACTCCTCAGGCACTTGACCTTGAAATGATAAACGATCACCTTAAACGTCTTGCCGCCGGTGAAGAAGTAAAAATTCCTTATTACGATTTTAAAACGGGCAAAAGATTTCCAGATAGAACACCATTACAAATTCACGATCACGAAGTATTACTGATTGATAGTCTTCACGGTTTGTATCCGCAATTTAGTCAGGAGATTCCAGCTTCACAAAAGTTTAAGCTCTACCTCGAACCGCTTCTTCAGATGAAAATGCCGGATGGTCAGTATATCCGCTGGACAGATTTAAGGTTGATAAGAAGAATGCTTCGCGATTCCGTTCACAGGGCGTATAACCCGGAACAAACTTTATTGCATTGGCACTATGTTCGCTCATCAGAAAAAAGAAATATACTTCCTTACTGCAACACGGCGGATTATATAATAAATACTTCTATGCCATTCGAGGTCCCAATTTACCGACCGAAGCTTCTCGATCACTTTAAGGAATGGGAAAAAAAATATGAGAGTGATCCACTAAGAGAGGATGCATATATCCGCGCATCGCGCACCAGAAAAATGCTCGAGGCAATTGAACCGGTTGAAGACGATTCACCTATTCCCGGCGACTCTGTTCTGAGAGAGTTTATTGGTGGTAGCACACTCAGCTACCATTGATTGACTAACCTGTGACTTTTTGATAATCTTAAAACAAACCGTTTATTACAAAGATTATCCGAATGTAAAAGTATTGTAAAACTTACTTTTCGAGCTGAATTACGCCCCGGACACTAATCTATTTTTATTAAGTTAGTCCCCGAAGCTTGGGGCATTTTCCGGCGTTATTAAGATCAACTACAATCAAGTTTAAGAAGCCTGGTTGTTAATAGATCGTTTTTCGCCCGCCTTAAACCTTCAAAAAAAATTTCACTATACACAATAATTTCACCGGATCATTTATAATGAACGCGTCTTACGGACATAAATTTCATATACCCGTTTTAGGAGTTGGTTTTTCTGTTGATGCTCCATTAAAAGTTGCAAAGTACGGAATCTCTTCCGTCATGTCTCTTGTTGATGATACATTATTAGAAAAGCTGCGAAAACATTATCTTGAATCGAGAGACAAAACATATACACCTATCGAAACCAACGAAGCTGATTCAAGGGCAAAACGTATTACTGCTTATCTTAATATGGTTAATCAATTTGTAAAAGAGGATTTTGAAAAATTAAAGAGTTCATCCTTTGAACCCGGCAGCGAGATAACCAAATATTTTGAAATGCTTCCTGATGATTCAATTTTGAGAATTAAATACCTCGAAATGCTTGAGACTTCGGATATAAATTTAAAATTGAAAAACGAAAAATATATTCGGGAACATATTACACCCGGTTCAATTGATGTTAATATTATGACGAAACTCGATAAGACAAATTATGATAGAGATGGAGCCGCTTTGCCGGTAGAGTTTAACGATGCTCTTGCCGCTTTGCGCGGTTATGCTTTAAGCGATCTTGAAAGCTCAATAATTTTTTCTGCGGGAATGAATCCCCGACTCTACAGCTACATCGAAACATTTAATGATTTCTACCCGGATATCAATTCTAATTTCAAAAAGAAAATAGTGATTAAGATAAGTGATTTCCGCTCGGCTCTTATTCAAGGAAAATTTTTAGCTAAGAAAGGATTGTGGGTTTCGGAATTCCGCATTGAATCCGGATTGAATTGTGGAGGGCATGCTTTTGCTACCGACGGTTTACTAATGGGGCCAATACTTGAGGAACTCAAAAATCGAAAAGAAGAATTGATCAATACGCTTAAAGAAATTTATCTTCCGGCACTTGCCAAAAAAGAAATCTCTGTTGATGAGACCAAATTGACATACGATTTAACTGTTCAGGGAGGAATTGGAATTCCAAGCGAACAGGAATTTCTGATTCGTTACTATGGCGCTAAATCAGCCGGTTGGGGCAGCCCCTTTCTTTTGGTTCCGGAAGTTATGAACGTGGATGACTATACTTTACAGCGATTATGCGACGCTCGCGAGGAAGATCTCTATCTAAGTGAAGTGTCCCCCTTAGGAGTGCCGTTTAATAATTTACGCAATAACAGTAAAGACATAGAGAAAATTGAAAGAGTTGAGTTAGGAAAACCCGGGAGCCCGTGTCCTAAGAAGTTTTTAGTTTCGAACAGAGAGTTTTCCGATAAACCGGTTTGCACTGCTTCAATTACATATCTCAATAAGAAAATTGCTCAGCTTAAGGAAAACATCACCGACACCGATCAATTCAGCAAGGAGTTTGATCGAGTAACGGACAAAGTTTGCTTATGCGAGGGACTTACAGTAACGCCATTAATTCTTAATAATATTCCCACTCCAAAACAGAGCCGTGCGGTTTCAGTATGCCCCGGTCCAAACATTGCATACTATTCCAAAGTAGCAACACTTAAGGAAATGGTTGATCATATTTACGGCAGAATTAACTTGGTAACTGATGAAAACCGTCCTAATATGTTTGTGAAGGAGTTGCAATTATATATCGATTACTTCGAAAATAAAGTTGAAAAATCAGCTAAGGATTTTTCCTCGCAGACAGAAATTTATCTCAATACATTCCGCGATAATCTAATTGAAGGAATTAATTATTACAAAGAAAAGATCAATGTAATAATGTCGGAATCTGAAAACGCCAGAGAAAAAATGCTTTCTGCGATTTACGAATTAGAACAAAGATTGATCTCTTTTACTGTGCCGGTTAGCCAGCCGGCATAAACAGCTTCTTGAACGGATAAAGATTTCTTGCTGCAATTCATTCCTCTTATTTTAATAACTCACCTTACGCAAAAAAGTATTCTATTAATTGATTTCAGAACTTTATAGCAAAGCAAGCCTTCATATTTTATAGTTCATTAAAGGCGGTGCGATTTGCATAAATATAAAGTTTAGACCTAAGAGCTGTCTGATTAAGCTTGGCTCTAATGCTCAAATATTCCAAGTAGTCCTGATGATGTGAAATCTTCCGAACTCAAAAACCGTGTTACTTTATCGTGACTTATTTCACCCTTTACCAAGAATGATAATCCGGTGGCTGTTGTATATGAAAATGAACTTAGAAGGTAATCTGAATTTGTTTCTAATAGTTGCTTATCCGCGCCTTGCCTCTTATTTCTCCTCCGAAATTTACTCTTATTTCTTTTTTATTGATTCTACTGCGTAAGGTGAGTTAGTAATCTTAAAAAAGAATTAATAGCTGCAATAATTAACTAACAATTCCTGTTTGCATTTATTAAAGCATCTCTTATAGATTTGTTATTAAGGAGATACTTTTTTATGAGCTTTAGTGTTACTGCAATTGGAGAGATTCTTTTCGATATTTATCCCGATCAAAAAAGATTAGGCGGCGCTCCCTTCAATTTTATTTATCACATCTGGAAATTATTGGGTAACGCAAACTTTATTTCGAGTGTTGGTGATGATGAATCCGGAAATGAATTAATCGGCCATTTAGCCGGGATAGGATTTCCAACAGAATACATTTTTATAGATAAAAAATACCCGACCGGAACCGTAATAGTAAAACTTGACGAAAATAAAACCCCTCATTTTACAATGAGCGGACTTAATTGTTTTGATTACTTTACCCTCGATACGAAATCACTAAAACTGATTGAAGAGAAAACCGATTTGCTCTACTTCGGTACTTTCGGTCAGAGAAATGAAGCTGCCCGAAATACAATTCAATCGACTTTCGGAAAAAATATTAAGTACTTCTGCGATCTTAATCTTAGACATGATTTCTTTTCTAAAGCAATGATTGAAGAATCCCTACGCACTTCAAATGTTGTAAAAATTAATGAAAGTGAATTAGCTGCTTTAAGATCCTATTTCAACTTACCCGAAGAAACTTATAAAGCGATAATCCGGCTCATGGAAATATTTGAAATTGATCTACTTGCCGTTACTTTAGGCAAAGATGGTGCAATCATATCAGACGGAAAAAGTATTGATCAATATAAAACCGAACCTTCAGAAGTTATAGATACACTCGGCGCCGGAGATGCTTACTCGGCTATACTTTGTATCGGCTATTTATTCAACATGGAAATAAAAAAAA
>JAGVBL010000394.1 GCA_020059785.1 Ignavibacteriales bacterium
AAGTGGAAAAATCTTCTCTCATCTCTTTCTTAAAAGAACAGCAATGGAAGATTGATTTTGCAACCGAACCCGCTGTAAAGAAAGTGCTTCAATCATCTGTTCCGGCTACCGGAGAAATAATTGCCAAACCGGAATATTATTCCAAGGTAGTTTCGCCCGTTGCTGGAATTATTCTTCCCCAAAACAATCCCAACTTCCCAAATCTTGGAACATTTGTAACAAAAGGGACAGTTCTATTAAATATCTCTCCTTCGTCAGACGCAAGCTCAAATATTCAAAAAATAAAAAGCGATTACTTACTAGCCAAATCAGAATATGAAAGAGTGCAGAATTTGTTCGACCGAAAAGCTGCTGCACAAAAACGATTGGACGAAGCTAAGTTCGATTTTGAATCTAAACAAGCAAGCTATAATTCTCTGATTGATCAAATTAAATTTACCGACAATGGTTACTCAATTGTTTCCCCTATTGATGGTTATGTTGAGAACATCTCCGTGAATTTAGGCAGCCAGATTAACAGCGGACAAGAACTTTTTACAATTATAAATCCGGCAAGATTAATACTAAAAACAAATGTTCCGGCAAGTAAATTTGAAGATGCGAACAATTCCAAAGATGCTTCATTCAAAATAGAAGGTTATGAAAATGAATTACGCATTAGTTCTCTTAACGGAAGAAAAATTTCAGTGTCATCAAGTTTGAACACAGAAAACAGAACTGTTCCCGTTTATTTCGAATTCAGTAACCCTCAAAATAAAATCAAAGTTGGTATGTATGCGGAAGTTTTTATGAAGAATGGGGATAGGCAAGAATGCATCTCAATTCCGGAAAGCGCAATAATTGATGAAGATGGAATGCGCACTGTTTATGTTGAAGTAGAAGGAGAAGCTTTCGAAAAAAGGATCCTTAAAACCGGCATTTCAGAAGGCGGCTACATTCAAGTCCTTGAGGGTCTGAAAGAGGGAGAACGTGTTGTTACCAAAGGAGCGTATCAAGTTCGGCTTGCTGCTCTTTCTCCCGAATCAGCTATCGGTCAAGGTCACGTTCACTAAAAATTTGAGGAAAATATGTTTGATAAATTAATTCAATTTTCACTTCAGAAAAGACTGATTGTTCTGGTATCGGCAATAATACTGCTTATCGCCGGAACATTCATCGCTATAGATATGCCTGTAGATGTTTTCCCGGATCTCACGGCTCCAACTGTCACAATAATAACAGAAGCGCACGGAATGGCTTCGGAAGAAGTTGAAACTCTTGTAACATTCCCGATCGAAACTGCCGTAAACGGGGCAACCGATGTTAGGCGTGTTCGCTCATCCAGCGCAGCCGGTATCTCAATTGTTTGGGTAGAGTTTGATTGGGGAACTGATATTTTTCTTGCAAGGCAAATTGTTAACGAGAAAATTCAAAATGCCGCAGCTACTTTACCAAAAGGGGTAGATAATCCGCAGCTCGCCCCAATCTCTTCCATAATGGGCGAAATTATGCTTATCAGTTTAAGCATCGATAAAAATAATAATCCACAAAATCTTAATGAGATGGATTTACGCACAATTGCTGATTTTGATCTACGGAGACGTCTGCTTTCTATAAGCGGCGTATCACAAGTTATTCCAATCGGCGGTGCTGTGAAGCAGTATCAGATATTGATATCACCCGAAAAACTTTCATCATACAATATTTCACTTAACGAAGTGATGAAAGCCGCTGAACAGTCGAATGAAAATTCCTCCGGCGGTGCTTATATGGATTCCGGAAGTGAATATTTAATACGCGGAATCGGGCGTGTCCGTGATATTGAAGATATCAAAAACAGCGTTGTTGCAATGCGCGGGAATGTTCCCATTCTTATGAATGCTATTGCCGATATAAAAATCGGTCCTTCAATTAAAATAGGCGACGGTTCAAAAAATGCGAATCCTGCAGTAATTTTAACTGTCCAGAAACAACCGCAAACAAATACTTTAGAACTCACAAGAAAAATTGAATCTACTCTTGATGAAATAAGAAAAACACTTCCATCTGGAATTGAAATCGACTCTGATATTTTTAAGCAATCTGATTTTATTAAAGTGTCTATCGAAAATGTTCTTAGCGCACTGCGGGATGGAGCCGTTCTTGTTGTAATTGTAATCTTCTTGTTCTTGTGGAATTTCAGAACTACATTTATTTCTGTTCTTGCAATTCCTCTTTCTATTATCATCACCATTATCATTTTCAAATTCTTCAATATCATGATTAACACTATGTCTCTTGGAGGTATTGCAATTGCCATAGGAGCACTTGTGGATGACGCAATTATCGATGTAGAAAATGTTTTTCGTAGATTGAAAGAAAACAATTCATCCGGCGATTCTAAAAAGAAAAACGCTCTGCAAGTTATTTATGAAGCATCCAAAGAAATCCGTGCGCCAATGGTCAATCCCACAATGATAATTGTAATTGTTTTCTTGCCTCTGTTTTTCTTAAGTGGTGTTGAAGGAAGATTACTCCGCCCGATGGGTTATGCTTATGTTACTTCAATTTTTGCTTCTCTCCTTGTCGCTTTAACTGTAACGCCTGTTCTTTCATATTACTTGCTGCCAAAAGCAAACTTTATGAAGAAAGAAGGAGATACCTGGCTTGTTGAAAAATTGAAAACATTTTATAAAAGAACACTTAATTTTACCCTTAAGCATCCGAAAACTATTCTTGTCTCTTCACTCGCCGTTTTTATTTTAACCATAGCCATTATTCCGTTCCTTGGAAGATCATTTCTGCCGGAGTTTAATGAAGGATCGCTAACATTAAGTTTAGTTACTCTTCCCGGAACTTCTCTCGAAGAATCAAACAAGATCGGAAACCTTGCAGAAGAAATTATACTATCTCACCCGGAAGTAAAATCGACTGCACGCAGAACGGGAAGAGCCGAACTTGATGAACATGCCCAAGGTGTTAACGGTGCCGAACTCGATGTCCGCTTCGAATTGAATGAACAAACTAAAGAAGAATTTATCACAGAACTTCGTAAGTCTCTTACTGCTCTTCCCGGAACAAACGTTACAATTGGTCAGCCAATCGGGCACCGGATTGATCACATGCTTTCGGGAACACGTGCTAATATTGCCGTTAAAATTTTCGGCAAAGATTTGCACCAGTTGAGAACTTATTCCCAAATGGTAAAAAATGAGATGGAAAAAGTTCAAGGCGCTGTGGATGTTGCCGTTGATCAAGAAGTTGAAGTCCCTCAAACAAAAATAAAATTCAATCGCATTGCTATGGCTCGTTATGGTATTACTGTTGGTGAACTAGCCGACGCGATTGATATTGGTTTCAATGGTGAAGCAACTACTCAAATTCGTGAAGGACAAACCACATTTGATTTAATTGTCCGTTTTGATGAGAATAATCGGGGAAATATACATAAGATTCAGAATGCTCTTTTTGATACTCCTTCCGGCGCTAAGGTTCCGCTTTTACAGCTTGCAGAAGTTGTAAACGAAAAAGGACCAAACCGAATTAGCCGGGAAAATGTTCAACGCAAAATCGTTGTTCAAGCAAATGTTTCTGAAAGAGACTTGCGGAGCGTTGTAGATGAAATGAAAAGCAACATCGAAAAAAATATCAAATTTGAGCAAGGATATTTTGTTGAGTTCGGCGGCCAGTTTGAAAGCGAACAAGAAGCGACTAAAATAATTACTATGCTAAGTTTAGTTTCTCTAGGTATAATTTTTTTAATTCTCTTTTTTCAGTTTGGAAATATCAAGTCGGCGCTTTTCATTTTAATCAATTTACCGCTTGCACTAATTGGCGGTGTTTGGTCTGTATTCCTATCAGATGGAATAATCAGCGTTGCTTCACTAGTTGGTTTCATAACCCTTTTCGGAATTGCCACACGAAATGGAATTTTGATGATTTCTCATTTTCAGAATCTTATAAAAGAAGGAAAAGAGTTTACAGATGCAATTGTTCAAGGTTCGTTAGAAAGATTAAATCCTATTTTAATGACTGCTATTACTGCTGGTCTTGCTTTGGTTCCACTCGTTCTTGGTAGCGGTGAACCCGGGAAAGAAATAGAAGCGCCAATGGCAATTGTTATCCTCGGTGGCTTGATTACTTCAACCGCATTAAATATGATTGTGCTGCCGGCACTTTATCATAAGTATGGAAAGGAAACATAACTATGCTTCAATACATAATTAAAGTCGCTCTATCAGCGATCTTAATTGTTGCTGTTTCCGAAGCATCAAAAAAAAGTTCTTTAATCGGAGGCATCCTTGCCTCCGTTCCTCTTTTATCAGTTTTAGCACTTATCTGGTTATACATAGATACTAAAGACACCCAAAAGATTTCCCAATTATCTACAAGCGTTTTCTGGCTTGTAATTCCTTCGCTTTCTCTCTTTCTTGTATTACCAATATTGCTAAAAATGAAAGTTGATTTTTATCTCGCTTTATCAATCTCAATTATTATTATGATTCTGTTTTATTACGTAATGATATTTATACTTGGGAAATTTGGCATACATTTATAATCTCATACTTTAGTCGCTATTCATCAATTAACTTTTTCTTTGTCTCAATATTTATAAATGTTATGATGCATACTCGCAATCCAACTGTGAGTATGCTCTATTTTCCTCTTCCTTAAAATTTCTTGCCTTTCAATATTCAATTCCTGAATAAACTCTTTACATCAATACATAACCATCAGCTTTTTCAAAACTCGTTGTTGTCCGAAGGACTTCTATGGAGAAGCGGTATTTTTCTTAATCGTGCATCCAATCCCTCATTTTTTGCTTTTTCTTTCTCTTATTCATATGTTCAATTCATCAATTGAATAATATATCCATGAAACCAAGAGAATTCAAAGACCTAACCTTCGATTTGTTCGCAAAAGTAGCTAATTCCTTTGCAAGTCCTAAAAGATTGGAGATAATCGATCTTCTTTCGCAAGGTGAAAGAGACGTAGATTCACTTTCTAAAGAAACTAATATGAATTTTGCAAACACCTCCCGCCACCTTCAAATTCTTAAAAGCGCAAATATTGTAAAGATTCGAAAAGATGGTGTCAGAGTTTTTTATTCGCTTTCTAATGATGAAGTCATCCAGTGCTGGAAAAACTTACGGACTCTTACTGAAAAAACCGCTTCTGAAATCCGCGAAGTATCTCGTTTATTTTTTGAAGAAAGAGATTCACTTGAAGCAATTGGAATCGAAGGTTTAAAGGAACGATTAGAAAAAGATGAAGTCACACTTATTGATGTTAGACCAAATGAAGAATTCCAACAAGGACATTTGCCAAAAGCAGTTTCATTTCCGTTGGTTGAACTTCGTTCAAACATAAGTGCTCTTAATTCCCATAAAGAAATCGTTGCTTACTGCAGAGGACCTTATTGTGTATTAGCAGCGGAAGCTGTAAAACTCTTAAAAGAAAAGGGCTTCAATATAACTTTATTCAAAGAAGATATTAATTCATGGCGGGCTCAAGGGCTGCCGGTTCAAACTTAATTTTAGAAAAGGAATTCTTTATATGCATAAACAAAAAGTCGTTATTCTCGGTGGTGGTGTTGGTGGAATTGTAATCGCAAATCATCTTGCAAGACTTCTTCCCCGTGAGAATGAAATAGTTATGATCGAAAAAAACGATAAACACTCATTCGCAGCATCTTATTTGTGGTTAATGATTAATAAAAGAACGCCTCAGCAGATTACTACACAATTGCGGGAGCTTGTTGATAAGCGTGTTAATATTTTATTTGAGGAAATAAAACAAATAGATGCCGAAAGCAAAACAATCTCAACTGAGAAATCAAAAATTAATTTTGATTACCTCGTTATTGCACTCGGCGCTGAACTCGATAAAACACATCTTGATAAACAGCAATACGGCGTTCATAACTTTTTCACTTATGAAGGAGCTGCGAAGCTAAATGATGATCTGCAAAACTTCAAAGGCGGTAATGTTACGATTGTTATTTCATCACTTCCGTATAAATGTCCCGGTGCACCTTATGAAGGTGCAATGCTGATTGCAGATTTTCTGAAGAATAAAAAATTGCATAACAATGTAACTGTAAATCTTTACACTCCTGAACCGCTGCCGCTGCCAGTTGCCGGACCTGAGCTTGGGAATTCAGTTAAAGAAGTTATGCTTTCTAAAGGGATTGGCTTCTATCCGCAAAATCAATTGACTTCAGTGGATTACAACAAAAAGAAAATTGAATTCACTTTCGGCAATCCTATCGCCTATGATATGTTAGTAGTTATACCGTCACATAAAGCTCCGGATGTAGTTATTAAATCCGGGCTCGTTGATGAATCCGGATGGATACCTGTAAATAAAGACACACTTGAGACAAAACATAATAATGTTTTTGCAATCGGTGATGTGACTTCAATTACAATACCCGGCAGATGGCAACCCGATAAACCTATGAAACTTCCGAAAGCCGGTGTGTTCGCGCATTCTCAAGCTTTTACTGTTTCGGAAATTATTGCTTCAAAAATCCAAGGCAAAGAATCGAAAGAAATATTTTGCGGCGATGGATTCTGTATGCTTGAAGTAGGAGAAGATTTAGCCGGTTTTGCTTACGGCGATTTCTATGGCTCGCCTCATCCCGATGTTAAACTAAAACGCCTTGGTAAAATTTGGCACTGGGGTAAAGTTTTATTTGAAAAATGGTGGCTGGCACCAATCGGATTTAGAAAAAACATTCTTCAATCATTACTGAAAATTGGTTCCTCTGTTCTTAAAATCCCGGCAAAACTTTAGGACAGACAAAAATTATGAAGATACGAGAAAGTGGAATGCCGGAAGAAACTTACTGGGAATCTTTATTCAATACCCAATTAATTCTTTCGAAGCTACAGTTCGATGATACAATAATTGATGCTGTAGAATTTGGTTCTGGCTACGGAACATTTACAATTCCCGCAGCAAAGATTATTAAGGGGACTTTATTCGCACTCGACATTGATTCAGTGATGATAGATCGCTTGGATCAAAGAATAGGTGAAACAAAATTATCTAACATAAAAGTAATCAAACGCGATTTTGTAAATGACGGAACCGGCTTGCATGATAACTCCGTTGACTATGCAATGCTGTTTAATATTCTTCATGCGGAAAATCCAATTAGTCTTTTAAAAGAAGCGCATCGTATATTAAAACCAGATGGCAAAGCTGGAATAATTCACTGGATTCATTCAGAGATAACTCCGAGAGGTCCATCTTTAGATATACGCCCCACGTCGCTGCAATGTGCCGATTGGCTCCTTGAAACAGATTTCAAAATCGTCAATAAAGAAATATCATTACCGCCATATCATTATGGAATTATTGCCAAAAAATAAATAGGAGAAATATGAAATACCTTATCATCATCAATGATGCGCCTTACGGCACTGAAAAAGCATACAACGCGCTTCGTCTTGCAATGCAAATCCAAAAGGATTTTCCGGAAAACGAAGTAAGAATTTTCTTAATGGCAGATGCTGCTACCTGTGCTTTACCAAATCAGAATACACCTAACGGTTATTACAATATCGAACGAATGCTTAAATCAGTTTTGTTAAAAGGTGGACAAGTTAAAATTTGCGGCACCTGTGCAGACGCACGCGGAATTAAAAATCTTCCACTGATTGAAGGCGCACAAATCAGCACAATGGCAGAATTAACCGCTTGGACAATCGAGTCGGATAAAGTAATAACTTTCTAAAATTGTGATTTATTTATTTTACTTTGGAGTTCAGACTCTAAGCATTCTGAATGGGTGACTCAAGAAATTGCTTTCGCTAATGCAAATAATAAAACAATTATTCCTGTTGTTTTAGAACCAAATTTAGATTTACCCGTTTTTATTAAAAACCTTAAATATTTTGAAGCATATACTAACACCCAACAAGCGTCTGATTATTTGCGTAGATATGTTTTACAAGCTGCTGATAAGAAAAGTAAAATAGATGCTTTAGTTGCTCTTGATCTCGGTGCAGCACTTTTATATTTATTAGGTTCTGGGAAATAAAATGCACATACATTTTTTTATTTTACAATGATTTTGTCCAGTTTATTAACTAAAAAACTGGACATTTTCTTATACTTGTACGTCCTTTGGCGGATTTTTAGTATATTTAACCTATGAAAATAACAGAATATATAACGAATTCCATAGATCGGCTGCCTAAAGGATATGTTTTCACCTATGCCGATTTTATTAACAAGGTGAATGACATTGGAGCGAAGCGTCCGCCGGAGGCGGACCGATCTGTCGGGAGAGAGGCAGTTATAAAAGCCCTTAACCGCTTGGCAGCTTCGGGAAAAATAGCTAAGCTTTCAAAAGGAAAATTCTATAAACCCGAGGATTCCGCCTTTGGCAAATTACAGCCAAATCGTTACCAGCTCGTAAAAGACTTGTTAGAGGAAGATGGAAAAATTATTGGTTATCTAACTGGGTACAGTATTTATAATCAAATGGGTTTAACTACACAAGTAAGCAGCATAATTCAAATCGGTAGAAATACGGTACGTCCGGGATTTAAAAGAGGGGAATATAAAATTTCGTTTGTTCTGCAAAAAAACATTATAACAAAAGATAACATTCCTTTGCTGCAAATCCTGGATCCAATCCGTTACATAAAAAAAATCCCCGATACTTCAATAAGCTCTGCCTGTAAAAGGTTAATAGAAATTATTAAGGATTTATCCAAAGAGAATAAAACCACTTTAGTTCGTCTTGCATTAAAATATCCGCCTGCAGCTAGATCATTGCTTGGTGCTTTTTTAGATGAAATGGGGAAGAGTTCTTTGACAGAACCTCTATTGAAATCCTTGAATCCCATTACAACATATAAATTACCTGGTGCAGAAAAAGTTCTTTCATCAGTTGATAAATGGAACATTAAATGACATTACACACTGCTGATACAAAAACTTTCAGTGATTCAATCAGAGCAGCTTCAGAACATTTGAAAATAAATCAAGTGTTTGTAGAAAAGGATTACTGGATAACTCTTGTCTTAAATAGATTATCCAAAACTAAATTTGCAAGTGAAACAGTATTCAAAGGTGGTACATCACTTTCAAAAGGTTTTGGCTTAATAAATCGCTTCTCGGAAGATGTGGACATTGCAATAATAAATGCTGCTGATAAATCTGGTAACGTAGTTAAAAACATTATTCGGTCAGTTGAGAAAGAAATAACCGCAGAACTTAGCGAAGTGAATCTTCAAGGAGTAACTAGCAAAGGTTCAAGATTTCGCAAGTCAGTTTTTGAATATCCAGCCATAGACACAAAGTATAAAAACAATCGCTTAATTGTTGAGATAAATTCATTCGCAAATCCATTCCCTTATCAACAATGCACAATTAAAAGTTTTATCTATGATTTTCTAAATGAGACGAATAATTCCAAATACATAGAAGATTACGCACTACAGCCTTTTACAATCAATGTTTTAAAGAAAGAACAAACCTTACTTGAGAAATTAGTTTCATTGATAAGATTCTCATTTGATAAGGATTCTGTTCAGAGTATTTCAACCAAAATCAGACACTTTTATGATTTGTATTACTTGATGAACGATTCTGAGTGTATCGAATTTACCGAGTTAAAAGATTTCAAAAACAGATTTCACGAAATATTAGAACACGATAAAGAATTATTTGATGATCCTGAAAACTGGCAATTAAAACAACTTAGCGAATCACCACTCATTACTGATTTTGCAAACATTTGGCAGAAGTTAAAAGAGACATATAAAACAGAACTTTCAGCCCTTGCATTCAGTGAAATACCTGTTGAAAAAGAAGTATCAAAAAGCTTTGAAGAATTAATTAAATTTATTCAATAACATTTTATCTATAAAGAGACATCTGAAAAATTCTGTTAGTCAAACATATATTAAAGTATTGCTGTTTTTTAAAAAAATAATTCCGATATACATGATAAAATGTTCTTTGAAATAGTGTTGTCTGCTTTATTGAGTCGTTGGTTGACTAATGTGAGCAGAATTTAAGTAGTC
>JAGVBL010000174.1 GCA_020059785.1 Ignavibacteriales bacterium
AAGAATAAAAAATAGTCGTCTATTTCATTGTTCAATTCGAAATTATCTGTGAAATTGTAGATTAAATGACTTTTTGATTCGATCCTGGTATTAGCAGAAAGAAATTTCTGTTTTGAAAATTTACTGACGAAAATAAATCTGTCAATTAATTTACTATAAGGAAATAATAAATCTCTTAAATAACTCTCTGCAGCTATCGCTACACTTCTTACTTTCCCTTCTGGTGAACAATTATTAAGAATACACTTATAATATTTTCCTTTAACACACATTTCACAAATTTTAGATTTACCATTCCAAAAGTGGGAAGCCGGGCAAAGGAGTCTGAAATCATGTAGAGTAATTACTACTGGTATTTTATATTTTTTAATTACTGGAAGAACTGAAAAAGTAACCCCGCCAATTATACTATGGAGATGAACTATCTGAGGTTTCTCTTTTTCAATAAGAAAATCTATTTGATTAGCTGCATTTATCGAGTAAAACCTATCAACAAAGAATTCCGATTGATTAATGAAATATTCTTTTTCACCTAAATAAATAGTATTCTGGTTTTTTCTGCTCAATGAAATAACTTCATGGTTTTTACTTTTTAAGAGTTCAATTGTGTTGAGATAAACAGTCTCTGCCCCACCCAGTCGGTAATGATTATTGTTTATCAGTAGAATTTTCATCTCTATCAGCTAATTTACTGTCCTTTCAATTTCTAATTAGACAGTTTTACTTTTTGAGCGCGGAAAAAACCATCCGGTTAAATAATTATATTTTGCCGGATCATATTTTTTTAGTTTAGAAAACATTTCTAAAAAAAACACAATAAATAATCCAATCAACAATGAACTTACAAATCCAATAAGAGCAAAAAGAGATCCTTTCGGTTTAGCCTTTCTGTCGGCTGGACCGGCTTTATCAAGAATAATAACCGACGGAGTATTTCTTGCTTCTTCAACTTTTGCCTGTTCATAGAGGGGCTGAACAAATTCAAGAATTTTATATTGTATTTCAAGGTTACGGTAAATTTTGAGATATTGATTACCAAGTTCAGGTGCTTGTTTGAATGGGATTAATAATTTAACATCCTTTTGAGAAGAGTCGGTTCCTTTATTTAGCATTTCAATTTTCTTTTTTAGTTCATTCATTTCAATTTCTGCCGTTGTGCTCAAAGGATGATCTTTACCGTATGTCTGTTTAAAAACATTGAGCTCGATCTCCTTTTTATAAAGTTCTGCATAAATTTCCGACATAGATTTAACTGTTGCCTCTAGTTGTTCAGGAACAGCAATAACTCCATATTTTTGCTGAAATTCCTTCATAGCATTTTCAAGGTTATTTATATCGGCGATGTTCTGAAAATATCTCTTCTCAACAAACTCTCGGTTTGCCTTTGCATTAGTAACACTAAGAGATGTATTCAATTGATTTAGCCTTTCAATCAAATAGTTTGCAATATCTGCCGCTTTTTGAGGATTTTTATCATAAACTGTAAGAGTAAGATTTCCTTCGTCCTGTATTTCCAGTTCAAAATTAGATTTCCATTCTTTAACAACCTTTTCATAATAATCACCCTCCAAGTCATAATCTTTTCTAAGATCAAATTTCTTTATTACATCATCAGTTACAGTGGCACTCATAAGTATTGCCATATATCTGTCAGATTCTGAATTTGCACCAGTTAATGCAGCAAGTCCTTTACTAGCAGAAAATCCTTTCGCTAAATTTGATAGACCGGATAGTGTTGATAGAAGATCAGTTTTTTCTGCCGGAAGAACTGATGCTGTGGACTTGTACCATTTGGGAGCTAGTAAAGCATAAGCGGTTGCACCCAATGTAATAACTAAGATAAACCAGAGTAAAAACCATCTGTATTTCACAACCACAGTGAGAAATTCAAAAAAAGTTGAACCGATTTTGATTTGCTCATTATTCATTTCGATCCTGTTTCCGTTCATTTTATTTCCGATTAATTAAGGTTAGTTATGATAAAAAAATTTATCAAGATATTTTTGATTAGATTTTCATAACAATTATTTTCCCGATTGCATAACAATTAATATTATTGTTGCAATCGCAGTAACTACACTCGATATTGAACCTATTGCCCTTAAATAATATTCAAGCGACTTTGGAACATTTTTAGGAACATAGATAAAATCTCCCGGATCAATAGCCGATTTAAGTTCAGCAGTTATCCATGAATATGAGCTACCTTTTATAATCTTTACTTCATCTTCCGCTCTTTCTCCAAGTCCGCCAGCTTTATTCACATAGTAATTGTAGTTCTTTCCATTCTCGTACTTCACATATCCGGGATTTTTAACCTGACCAAAAACATAAACCAGATCTTCTTTTTTAGGAACTACAATAATATCGCCATCATTCACCACATAATTACCATCCGAAACTGAATCGGAATTGATTTCTGTAAAATCAATTATACTTTTATTATCAATTAACCTTAGTGCATTATCAATAATAACTACCATTGAATCCTGAGGAAAAGTATCTGCCATTCTAAAGAGCTTAAGCTGTTCTACATTCAATTCGTTCAATAATTTTTCAGATAACAGGAAATTATAATTTCTATCCTTCTCAAACGATTTACGTAAAGATTCCATTTTAAGTACCTGGGATTCACTGGTTCCTTTAAGTAATTCCGATCTTTCCAACCAGGCATTCTGTGTAAATCCGTTTACTTTATTTATTACCTCTCTTATAGTCGTATTGTTTTTAGTTATATAAACATAACCGGGAGTATTAACTTCTCCAAGAACCAGAACTTTAAATTCTCTTTTATTATTCTGTTCATAAGGAATTCTAATCCGGTCTCCCCTTTCAAGATTAATATTATCCGATAAATTTACTTTAATAATTTCTTCTCTGGTACCTTTATCATAAAGTCTGGAGATTTCAGCTATTGTTACATTTTCATAAGCATTATTAATTCCTCGGGCAAAAAGAATTGCATCAGAAAGTTTATCACCTTCAACAAACTGAAATTTTAATGGATTGTTAACAGCACCGCTAATTTCTACAAAGTTTGTTTTTTCATCATAGCCCGGGAAAATTATTACATCATCATTCAGCAAATAAGGATTGAAAGAAAAATCTCCTGTTAGTCTGTATTTCAAAAGATCTAATTTTATCTGATCACCATTCATTCTTTTAAGAAGAATATCTCTTAATGGATATTTTGCGAATTGCTCATTTATCTTTTTCAGGATTTCGAGCTGATTGATGTTACCAATCGATTTTTCCTGTGCTTCCGTAAAAACCTGAGTTATTAAATGATCAACTCTTTGCGTGGCAAGTGCGGTGAATGAACCGTTAACAATAAAATTACCGCCGATAGTAACCGTTATTGGTTGTAACAGTCTGGAATCGCTCCCTTTTTGTAATAACTGCTCTGTCTTCTGGGCATAAGCGGTATTAAAAGTTAAATAAACTATTACAAGGAAAATTTTGATTAGTACTTTCATAATTCTATCCGGTTATTTCATTAATTCTTTTCTTAAAATAATTATTAAGATTACAAATAAACAGCGCCGGTAAAACATTAAAAGGAAGCTTTCAATTGGCTGTCTATTATTAAAAATAAAATTTATAAAATGTTCGGGCACAAATATAACTCTAAAAACTGAAGGATAGTAAAGATTTGTCTCTAGCGGTCTCCGTAAAGAGTTTTGTAATATTTTTGATAATCGCCGGTTATAATTCTATTCCACCATTCTCTATTTGCAAGATACCAATCAATTGTCTGGTCGATAGCTTTTTCAAAATCGAATTGCGGTTTCCAGCCGAGTTCATTCTGGATTTTTGAAGAATCGATTGCGTATCGTCTATCGTGCCCCGGTCTGTCTTTAACATACTGAATCAAATTTTCCGGCTTTGCTAATTTAGTTAAAATTAATTTAACAATATCAATATTTTTCATTTCGCGGCTGGCACCGATATTAAAAACCTCGCCGGGTTTTCCCTTTTCCAGAACTAATTCTACAGCTCTATTATGGTCGATTACATATACCCAATCGCGAACATTAAGTCCATCGCCATAAACCGGCAAGTTTTTATTGCTAAGCGCATTTATAATCATCAGTGGGATTAACTTCTCAGGAAACTGGTATGGTCCATAATTATTGGAACAACGAGTTATCACTACCGGCAGACCGAATGTATGATGGGATGAAAGTGCCATCAAATCCGCCGCGGCTTTACTTGATGAGTAAGGACTATTGGGTGATAAAGGTGTTCTCTCAGTAAATAATCCGGTTGAACCAAGACTACCATATACTTCATCGGTTGAGATCTGAATAAACTTTTCAATTCCATACCGTCGGGAAGCTTCTAACAGAACATTGGTACCGACAACATTAGAAATGTAAAAAACTTCCGAGCCAAGAATACTTCTATCTACGTGAGATTCTGCGGCAAAATTAATTACATAGTCGAATGAATATTTTTTGAAGAGGAAATCGATAAGTTCGTTATTATTAATATCGCCTTTAACAAAAAAATAATTTTTATGATTTTCAATCTCTTTCAGGTTTTCAAGATTTCCGGCATATGTCAATTTATCTAGGTTGACAATAAAAAGATCGTCTCTATAACCAAGAATATAATTGATAAAATTACTGCCGATAAATCCGGCGCCGCCAGTAACCAGAATCTTTTTCATAATTAAAATGCGAAGAACCCGAAGTAAATTCCTGTTTGAATAAAGAAATTATTGGAAGTTAATTCACTAAATACACCACTTATATTTCTATCGTTATTAACTTTCCAACTGTCGTTAAAATTGAATATGTAACCGCCACCAAGCCGTAAAGCGACAAACCTATTAATAGGTACATCGAGATTTAGAGTTGGAACAACAGTAAAAAAGGTATTCGAAATTTTGTAATTAATGTCATCATGCATAGTCGTTCCGGGATTAGTAACTTTTCCCCAAATACTACCCCATGTATAATCATTTTTATTCTGAAATATTTCAATGCTCTGAGAACCTGCACCAACAATAGCACCAACCGAAACTGCAACATATTTTATAAATGGTAATGTATATTCTATAGTAACACCGCCAAGACCAAAATTATAATCTACTTCCCGATTGTAACCGTTAACAACTCCTTTGCTATTTGTTGAACCACCGATTCCAATTCCGCCTAATCTGAGATTATCGATCAACATTATATAAGCATAACCACCTCCGCCCCACAGGAACATTCCGGAACTGGAGAGTTCGCTTAAACCCATTTTTCTCACTTCAACATTTATCGGATCAAGATTTGGAAAGACAAAGGAGGGATTAAATCCACCGGCAAGACCAAAACGGGCAACCCAGCCAACATCTTCTCCTTCCTGTGCAAAGGAAGGTTTTATGAGTACAAATAATAAAAATATTGATAGTAATTTTTTCATCGAGGTTTCTTTTTTTGTGGGCGCAAATTAGCAATTAAGAGATTAAAATAAAATAGAATTCAAATGTCGATTTAATATATAAAAAAAGGCTGCATTGATTTTCTTTATTCCGCTCGTCACCACAACAAGGGAAAATCAAATACAGCCCTTTGAATCAAATTATTCTGCGTCGGAACGAAAGTAATGGAAGATCCTTATTGCTTTAACCGACATCAGAATAAGAGCAAGGAACATAATACCAAGTAGAATGATCCCTGACATATTAATTCCATTTAAAAATTATCAATCCATTATTTTTCTTAAGAACGACGAACTATCTTCTTCATCAAATTTAGGTTTAGAATAATTTTCTTCTTCAGAGTAATAGTTTTTTTCTGATTTGAAACCGCTTTGAATTATTGAGTCGTCAGAAAAAAGTTCCGGATCATTTCCTTTCGGTTTATATCTCAATATAGTAGGGACGGTTAAATCGGCATTTTGATCTACTTCCATTTTACCTTTAGAAAATCCGCCGACAGCAACAGTTTTCTTTTCTTTAACTTTTTCTTCCTTTTCCTTTTTGATACTGCTGATAGTTTTAGTAGCTGATTCTGTACCGAATCCTGTTGCAATAACAGTATAGGAAATATATTCTGTCATATCATCTTTATTTACAAGTCCAAATATTATATTGGCTTCTTCGCCGGCAGCTTCGTAGATAACTTTATTACCTTCCTCAATTTCCTGCATAGTCATATTGGATGAGCCGGAAACATTGAGAAGAATATTTTTAGCACCTTTAATTGAAATACCTTCGAGCAACGGTGAAGAGATTGCTTTTTGAGCAGCTTCAATTGCACGGTTTTCGCCGCTTGCAATTCCGCAACCCATTAAAGCCTGTCCGCTTTCTTTCATTACAGTCCTTACATCGGCAAAGTCAACATTAATTATTCCTGTAATCGTAATAATATCAGCAATTCCTCTTGTAGCTTCATATAGAACTTCATTCGGTTTGTCGAAAGCTGCGCGTGCAGCGGTTGAATTATCGAGTATGCTTAATATTCTTCCGTTAGGAATTACAATCAAGCTATCGACATATTGTTTTAGTTCTTTAATTCCCTCGTCAGCATTTTTCATTCTTTGTTTACCTTCCCATGCAAATGGTTTGGTAATAATTCCAATTACCAGCGCACCCAAACTTTTAGCAATAGAAGCAACAATAGGAGCGCCACCGGTTCCAGTTCCGCCGCCCATACCGGCAGTAACAAACACCATATCGCTTCCTTCCAAAATGTGTGTAAGTTTTTCCCGGTCTTCTTCAATAGCTTTCTTACCAACGTTTGGATCTGCTCCGGCTCCAAGTCCACGTGTTACGTTTGTACCAACCTGAACTTTATGGAGAGCAAGACTGCTATCGAGAACCTGAGCATCTGTGTTGACAGCAACGTATTCAACACCGTTGAGACCTCTTTTAATCATGCTGTCTATTGCATTGCATCCCCCGCCTCCAACTCCAACAACTTTAATTTGAGCAGAAAGTTTTTTAGGTTCTTCCTTATCGAGAGTAACGAATTTAAGCATATGACCTCCTTGTTGTGGTATTATAGTTTTTCAAAAAAATCTTGAACTTTTTTAAACGCTTTTCCAAAATCTATTTTTTTGGATGTTGTTTTTACTGTTGTAAAACCTTCTGAAGATGATTTGCCGGGAATTCCTTTTATAAGCCCGGCTACAGTTGCAAATTCCGGGCTTTCAACTTCGTTAGATAGCCCTGAACCTAATTCAAGCGGAACACCAATTCTTGCCGGAAGACCGAAGACATCTTCAGCAAGTTCAGTACATCCTTTAAGAAGTGATCCTCCGCCGGTTAATACTACACCAGCTTTAATTTTATTTTTGAATCCGCTGTTACGAAGTTCATTTTCAATTAAGGAAAAAAGTTCTCTCATTCTTACACTAATAATTTGTGTAAGAAGAGTAACAGGAATTTTTATATTTCCGCGAGCACCTACACCTTTAATAAAAATGTCTTCGTCTTTAACAATAGCGGTTTCTATTGCATATCCATATTCCTTCTTAAGTTTTTCTGCATCGGTAGTAACAATTCCTAATGTTTCTCTTATATCATTTGTAACCTGATTACCTGCAACGCCAATTACTTTAGTATGTTTTATTGCTTTCTTATGATAAATTGCTATATCCGTAGTTCCCCCGCCAATATCTATCAACAATATTCCCAGATCCTTTTCGTTATCTTCCAGCACAGATAAACTTGATGCAACCGGTTGAAGGATGTAATCTTTTACAATGTAACCTGCTCTCTCAACCGATTTTTTTATATTCTGAATAGCCGGAACAGATGCAAGGACAACATGATTAACCGCTTCTAAACGCTGACCGGACATTCCAATCGGATCGTCAATACCACCCTGATAATCTACAAAGTACTCTTCCGGAATTATGTGAAGTATCTGACGATCGGATGGGATTCTTATTGTAAGTACATCGGATTTTAATCTTTCGAGATCGCTTGCAGCAATTTCGTGTTCCGGGTTATTGATTGTAACATAATTTCTATGACGCAAACTTGTAATATGTTCTCCGGCAACGCCAACATTTAATTCTTTTACAGTAAGACCGGCACGGTTTGATGCAATGTTCATTGCTTCTGTAATAGCTTCGGCTGTTTTAGAAATGTTTGCAACCAATCCTCTGTTTAATCCTTCCGAAGGGGCAACACCGAAACCAAGAATGTTTATTGAGTTCTCAGTTTTTTCTGCTATAACTGCACAAACTTTTGTTGTTCCTAAATCCAATCCCGCTATAATATTTTTCTTCATGACTTTTTATTCCCCTCTGTTGAGGTTTCTTTAATTCCCAAATAAACATGCCCGGAAAATCTCATGTCGACATATTCCATAATGTTATTTATTTCTTTTCCTTTCAGGTAAGTCCAAAAATTATTGAAGTAAATTGTTCTTTTAACTTCACTGCCTCTTCCGATAATAACAGGATAATTAAGAATTGAAAAATCGAGTGTAATATCTCCGCCATTTTGCAAATCGACTACATTAAGCGCATCATACAATTCCGGATTAATCAACTTAACTGTTGAAATAATCTTTGCAGCTGTAACCAGATCCTTATTATTTATGTAAAATTTTTTCGGTTCAACTTTTTCAAGAAACGGATTCGATATAAATGGATAATCAATTTTTTTTGTTTTGGATAGGAGTGGCAGAATTTGCAGATCTTCTGTTAACAGAAATTGTTTATCATTTAATAAAACAATCGATTCAAATTCCTTTTCCGAAATTTTAACCGATACTTTACCAGCGCCATCGTATTTTACATCTGTTCTTGCTACATAAGGATGTTTTTGAATTCTATCTTTAATTACCTGTAAAGTAAGATTTCCATATTGTGCCTTATCAAGGAGATTAGAAAATTCAAAATATTGTTCTTTGGATAGATGAATATTTCCATCAAGCGAAATTATTTCCACCCTTATCTTATCAGATTCACGGAGTGCAAGTGTAAAATAAACAAGCAATCCGATCATAATAATCATTACAGATAGATTAAATATTTTTTGTTTTTTAGTCATTACTTTTCTGGTTTAATCATTTCAATAAATTTTTCGCCGTATTTCCATATATCACCGGCACCAAGAGTGATTACGATATCACCCTTTTTATAAATCTTCTTAAGAAGATCCGGCACCTTTGTTTTATCGGGTTCATAAAAAACATTCTTATGCCCGAATTTTTTAGCTGCATCTGTAATCATTTCACCCGTAATACCTTCAATCGGTTTTTCCCTTGCCGGGTAAACATCAGTACAGATGAATATGTCTGAATTTAAAAACGATCTTCCGAACTCTGAATAAAAATCCTTTGTACGTGAATAAAGATGGGGCTGAAAAACCGCAACCAATCTTCTATTCCATCCTCTTCTTATTCCATCGAGTGTTACATTTATCTCGGTCGGATGATGCCCGTAATCGTCAATAACCAAAACATCGTTATCGTACTTTTTCTCGAACCGTCTGTAAACGCCGTTAAATGATTCGAGAGCTTTCTTTATGATTTCAAAATCAACTCCCATTTCGTGAGCAATTGTTACTGCTACCAATGAATTTCTTACGTTGTGCAATCCGGGAATATTCATTTTTATTTTGCCAAGTTCTTTTCCTTTATAAACAAGAGTATATTCTGTTGATCTTTCTTTATGTGTAATATCAACCGCACGAATATCTGCATGAGGAGTAAGCCCGTAAGTAAATATTTTTTTATTGATAAGAGGAATAATATCCTGAAGCGCAGGTTCATCAAGACATAAAACAACGAAACCGAAAAATGGAACTTTGTTTGCAAACTCTACGAAAGCACCCTTAATATCATCAAGGTCTTTGTATGTATCTAAGTGTTCTCTTTCGAGTGTTGTAAGTGCTGCAATAACAGGTGTTAATTTTAAGAATGTTCTGTCGAATTCATCGGCTTCAACTACAATATATTCTCCATAACCAAGACGTGCATTAGTTCCGCCAAGACTGCTCAGTTTACCGCCTACAATAATTGTTGGATCGATACCGGCTTCTGTTAATACAAGACCAACCATTGATGTTGTTGTAGTTTTACCATGTGTACCGGCAATTCCGATACCATACTTCATTCTCATGCACTCGGCAAGCATTTCGGATCTTTTGATTACAGGAATTTTTCTTTCCTGGGCAGCTTTAACTTCAGGGTTATCCAATGTTACAGCCGATGAATAAACAACGACGTCCGCTTCTTTCAAATTATCTGCCGAATGTCCTTCGTATATTTTGATGCCTATACTTTCGAGCCGGTCTGTTACTTCGGTTTTATTAAGATCTGAACCGGTTATCTTAAAACCCTGACTCAATAAGATCTCTGCAATACCGCTCATACCGATTCCACCAATTCCTATAAAGTGAACATTCTTAACAGTTTTCATCATCATAATCAGAATTCCTTTTCTATCTTTTTGTTATCAGACTATTTCAGCCAATTTAATTGCGCTTTCTGCAATAACACGTGCTGCATTTGGTTTATCAAATGCAGAAATGTTTTTTTTCAATTCTTCAAGTTTTTTATCATCGCCAATCACTTCAATAACCGTTTTAACCAAATTCGATTTCAAGTTTTTATCTTCAATTAAAATTGCCGCCGAGGCATCAGATATAGCTTTCGCGTTTATATATTGATGATTAGCAGCCACATTTGAAGACGGGACGAAAACAACCGGAATACCGAGATACGAAACCTCTGTTATTGTTGTAGCTCCCGCCCGTGCAATTAAAAGATCGCATGCAGAAAACGCTGCCGACATATCATCTATAAAAGGCATCACTCTTACATTCTTGCTGTTGTAATTTTTATTTTCATCATAATAAAATTGTCCTGTCTGCCAGATAACCTGAATATTGTTTTTGATTAATTCAGTAATTGCATTAGCAACTGCATAATTGAGATTTCCGGCTCCGCCACTTCCTCCTAAAATCAGAACAGTCTTCTTTGCAGTATCCAGTTCAAACTGTTTGAGAGCTTCCGACTTATCAATCATCTTAAGATTTACTCTTACAGGATTGCCGGTAAGCTTTAATTTCTTTTGTTCTCTAAAATATTTTTTTGATTCATCGAAGGTGATATGAATTTCTTCCGCCCTTTTTTCTAGAATTCTATTAGTAACACCAGGGTAAGAATTCTGCTCAAGCAGAATAATTTTAGAACCGAATACCGATGCCGCCCAGATTGATGGACCGGATACATATGCACCGCTACCAATTGCAACTCTCGGTTTGAACTTCATTACTATCATAAGAGACTGAATCATAGAAACAATTACTTTTAACGGGAACAGAATATTATCCAATGTTAATTTTCTATTAAAGCCGCTAATCCAGATTGACCTGAAATTAAAACCATACTGCGGAACAACTCTCGATTCAATTTTCTTTTTAGTCCCTACAAACAATATTTCCGATTCCGGTTTAAGAAGTTTAATTTGCTGAGCAACTGCGAGCGCCGGATAAAGATGTCCGCCAGTTCCTCCACCGGCTAATAGAAAACGATATATTCTTGTTGAACTCATCCTACCTGTGCAATTTTTAGTTCTTCTGTTTTGAATGATTCAAGAGCAACATTTACAATAATTCCGGCTGATACAGCAAACAGGATAATTGATGTTCCGCCAAAACTTATAAATGGTAATGTTATACCTGTTGTTGGTAATAAACCTGTTACTACTCCAGCATTTATAAATGCACTTAAGAGAATGTTGAATCCTAATCCAAACACAAGGAGCTGACCGAATTTATCCTGAGATTTTTTTGCAATAACAAGACAGATTGCAAATAAAAACAGATAAGCGAACAATACAGTTATGGTTCCGGCTAAACCCAATTCTTCACCCAGAATTGAGAATATAAAATCGCCGTAAGATTCCGGAAGGAACAAATCGCTCTGCCGGCTATGCCCCAGACCAATTCCCAACCATCCTCCGCTACCCAATGCAATCTTTGCTTGTGTTACCTGTGTATTTATGTCATTACCTGTTATTAAGCTTTGAAAGTATGACAGGACTCTTTCCCGCGCATGTTTTAATATTGCAATTGCAACGCTGGCAAAACCAACCGCAGTTAAAAATGTGAACGATATATGTTTTATTCTAGCTCCGCCTATATATAACAATGCAAGTCCTGTTGCAGCAATTATTAGGCTGGTACTTACATTTGGTTGAATAAGTACAAGAAAACTAATAATTACAATCCAGATTAATGTGAAAACAAATCCTTCTTTAAAATCCGTTATCTTTTCATCAAACTTGTCAATCATCATTGCAAGGTGCATTATAAGAATTAACTTAGCAGCTTCGGAAGGTTGAAATTGAATAAACCCTAAATCTATCCAGCGTGCTGCGCCTTTAACTTTGGGTGCGAATAAGAATGTACCTATAAGCACTACAATTATTCCAAGCAGTAATGGTTTGCTGTACTTTCTATAATAGTCGTATGGAATATTTGCAAAGACTATAAACAGAAACCCGGCAGCAATTACTTTCCACAAATGGGATTTAAACAAGTAATAAATGTTATTGAATTTAGTAACACTGTAAGTACCGCTTGCCGTAAAGACCATAATTGCACCTAAGAGCATAAATGCAACGACAAGAACTATCAATATTTTAACCAGACCTTTCATTATAAATTATTTACCGCTTCCTTAAATACTCTACCTCTGTGTTCATAATCTGTGAACATATCAAAACTTGCACATGCCGGGGAAAGAAGTAACACAGTTCCCGGATCAGCTTCTTTATTAGCAGCACTAACACAATCCTGAAGAGTATTTTTAATTTCCGTTTCAACAATTAGTTCGAAATAATTTTTTACTTTTTGTGCAGAAGCACCGATAGCATAAATTTTCTTTACATGCTTCTTTACCAGATCTTGTATCTGGTCGTAATTATTTCCTTTATCTTTTCCGCCAAGAATTAAATAGATCGGTTTCTCAAAACTTTTTAATGCTACAACTACGGAATCTACATTAGTTGCTTTCGAATCGTTGTAATATTCTACTCCGTTTAATTCTCTTACGAATTCAATTCTATGTTCAACACCTTTAAAAGACTTAAATGATTCTCTTATTTTTTTATTCGGAAGATTAAGAGTTTTGGCAACGGCTAAAACAGCAAGAGCATTGGCAACATTGTGTTCGCCTTTTATAAACAGATCGTTTACAGATGCAACTTCTTCTGTTGAACCGAACCATGAAAAGAACATTTTTCCATTTTTAGAATAAGCGCCAACCGGTACTTCTTTTTTAACCGAGAAACTCAGCTTCTGAACTTTACTGTTCTTCATTGTTGAAAATGTGTTTTCATCATCTGCATTAAAGAGGAAGAAATCATTTTCATCCTGGTTGCCGGTTATTTTTATTTTGGATGCGATATATTTATCGAAACTGTTTTCGTAACGATCCA
This sequence comes from Ignavibacteriales bacterium, assembly GCA_020059785.1. Classification (GTDB taxonomy): domain Bacteria; phylum Bacteroidota; class Ignavibacteria; order Ignavibacteriales; family Melioribacteraceae; genus DSXH01. The sequence goes on from JAGVBL010000174.1 coordinate 13,402, forward strand.
GATGATCCGGTGTAATATTCAGTATAGCAGAAACGAACGGTTTGAATCGATCCATAAAATCGAGCTGAAAACTTGATGTTTCGAGCGCAACGAATTCATCTTCTTTTACATCAAGAGATATCTCGGAAAATGCATAACCGATATTACCCGCCGGATAAGTTTTAATTCCGCATTCATTTAGCGTATGAGCCATTAAAAATGTTGTTGTTGTTTTTCCATTTGTACCTGTAATTGAAATTACTTTACCCTTGCAGAACCATGAAGCAAATTCAACTTCGGTTATTATTTTAATTTTCCTTCTGCGTGCTTCTGATAAAATTTCTGAATCGGTTGCAACACCTGGACTTGTTACAATAAAATCGCAATCGAAAACTTTATCGGAATGACTACCGCATTCGTAATCAATTCCTTCGGCTTCAAGTTTAGAAATCCACACCTCAAGTTTTTCTTTCGAACCACTATCACTCACAAAAGGAATTGCACCGACTTTCTTTGCAAGCTTAGCAGCGCCCAAACCGCTCCTTACTGCTCCGATAATTGATATTTTCTTTCCTGTTATTTCCATCATCTTATCTTAAATGAAGCCAGACTAATTATTGTTAGAATGATTGTTATTATATAAAACCTTACAACTATTTTCGGTTCTGCCCAATCGAGTTTTTCAAAATGGTGATGAATGGGAGCCATCTTAAATACTCTTCTTCCCTCGCCATATCTTTTCTTTGTGTATTTGAAATAGAGACGCTGAATAATTACCGACAATGTTTCTGCGAAATAAATTCCGCCAAGAATTGGAATTAGCAAATCTTTCTTTATAACAATCATGATTACACCGAATGCACCGCCAAGTGCGAGTGAGCCGGTATCACCCATAAAAATTTGTGCCGGATAAAAATTGAACCAAAGGAATCCGAGTCCGGCGCCGATTAATGCAGCAATAAAAACTGTCAGTTCTCCGCTTCCGGGCATGTAAATTATATTCAGGTAGTCGGCATAAATCACATTACCGGTCATATAAGAAATTATTGCAAGTGCTATCATCACTATAATCATTGTCCCGATTGCAAGTCCATCTAATCCATCTGTTAGGTTAACTGCATTTGATGTAGCGGTTATAATGAAAATAACCCACGGGATGTAGAGGTAGGAAAAATCCCAGTTTAAGTTCTTGAAAAACGGAAGTGTAGTCTGTGTGTTATACTGAGAAAACTCCGGTAAATAATAAACTGCTAAACCAACAACAAGCCCTACAAAAATCTGACCGATTAATTTGTAACGGGCAATTAAACCTTGAGGAAGTTTTTTAACAACTTTAAGATAATCATCAAGGAAAC
>JAGVBL010000277.1 GCA_020059785.1 Ignavibacteriales bacterium
CACTCTCGAAGCATTATCAACCGTTGAAGTCGGAACACAGGTATCGGGCAGAATTGCAAAGCTTTATGTCGATTTTAATGATGAAGTTAGAAAAGGTCAACTGCTTGCATTAATAGATACAACTCTTCTTTCCGCCCAGGTTAGAGATCAGCAAGCTGTACTTGAAAGAACCAAAGCTCAATATAATGAAGCACTCGCAAAACACGAACGTAATAAACGGCTTTACGAAAAGAAATTTATTAGCGAGCTGGATTTTATTACTTCGCAAACTCAAATTGAAACCGCGCTTGCATCATTAAAATCAGCCGAGTTTGCAATTGAAAAAGCCAAAACAAATCTTGAATACGCATTTATAACCGCACCAATCTCAGGCAAGATAATAAACCGTAATGTTGAGCAGGGACAGACTGTTGCAGCAAGCTTATCTGCCCCAATTCTTTTCACTATGGTGGAAGATCTATCTTCAATGAGAATTCTTGCAAATGTTGACGAAAGCGACATCGGCCAAATAAAAATTGGACAGAGAGTTCAATTCACTGTTCAATCATTCCAGGATAAAAAATTTGGAGGCGAAGTCTCTCAGATTAGATTAAGCCCGCAGACTATTCAAAATGTTGTAAACTATACTGTTGTTATTAAAGCCGAGAATAAAGAGAAACTCTTGTTGCCGGGAATGACAGCCACGGTCGATTTTTATGTTGCTGAAAAAGACGACGTACTTATTGTGCCAAATGTTGCAATGCGTTTTACTCCTCCGGATGAAATGATGGCAGAGTTTACCAAAAGAATGGAAGAACAAATTAAAAATATGCCCGATAGTTTGAAGAATAGAGGGATGGGATTTGGACAGATGGGCTCCGGAAGTGGAAATGGCGGCGGAATGAATTTTATGAGAGGCAATCAACAGGGTGGACGTAATAGAAATTTTGGAAGAGTCTGGTATCTTGATGACGATGGTAAACTTGCAATGGGAATGGTATTCCTTGGAATAAGCGATGGAAAAAATTCTGAAATTGTTAGAAGCAGAAATATTAAAGAAGGAATGAAACTAATCACGGGCATTGTTGAACCGGATACAAAAGCTAGTTCAACAAATCCATTAAATCCAACACAACAGAACAGGCCTCCAGGTTTTGGAAGAGGATTTTAAGGAGGTTCACTTTGGCTAGAAATATTATCAGAACTTCCGGATTGTCCAAAACTTATGTAATTGGAGAAGTAGAAGTTCATGCTCTAAGAAAAGTTGATATAAATATTGATCAAGGTGAGTTTGTTGCTATAATGGGTGCGTCCGGCTCAGGTAAATCAACTCTTATGAATCTGATTGGTTGCCTTGATAAACCAACTTCCGGCGAGTATTATATTGACGGACAGGACACAAGTAAATTTTCACCTAATCAATATGCATCTATTAGAAATCAGAAGATCGGTTTTGTATTTCAGGGATTCAATTTGTTATCAAGAACAACCGCTCTCGAAAATGTTGAGCTTCCTCTTCTTTATGATAGAACACATGGTATTAAAGATCCTGTTGAAAAAGCAAAGAAAGCACTCGAACGTATCGGACTGGGAGATAGAATGCACCATATACCAAGCCAGCTTTCAGGAGGACAACAGCAAAGAGTTGCTATTGCCCGCGCACTTGTAAACGAGCCGGCATTAATTTTAGCTGATGAACCAACCGGTAACCTGGATAGCAGAACTTCTGTTGAAGTCTTCTCAGTATTTCAGGAATTGAATGAAGAAGGAATAACGATTATCCTTGTTACTCACGAAAGAGATTTTGCTCTTTTCGCTAAAAGAATTATAGAGTTAAGGGATGGAAAAGTTACAAAAGATTTTGCTATTAAAAACAGACTTGATGCTAAAGAAGAATTGAAAAAATTAAAAGAGGATTCTGTACTTCAAGGGCAGGAGGACTAATTATGCAGGTTAAAAATATTATAAAGGTAGCATTGAGAAGTATAATGAAATCAAGAATGAGAAGCCTTCTTACTGCTCTTGGAATTATTATTGGTGTTGCTGCAGTTGTTGTAATGGTTGCAATTGGCGATGGTGCCCAAAAGCAAGTTGAAGATCAAATCTCTTCTTTAGGATCCAACCTGATTGTAATTACCCCCGGCGCTTCGGCAAGTGGTGGAGTTAACAGAGGAATGGGTTCGTTTAATAGGTTCACATTTGATGATGTTCAGAAAATTAAGGATGAAGCTACACTTATTACAGGAGTAACTCCTATTGTAAGATCCGGCGGTCAGGTAATTGGAGGAATTGGAAACTGGTTCACTCAGATTCAGGGAGTTTCTCCGGATTATCTGGAAATCAGATCCTGGAAACTTAAGTCCGGTGAATTTTTTACCGAACGCGATGTTCTTGCAAGATCAAAAGTTTGTGTGCTCGGATCAGAAGTTGCAAAAAATTTATTCCCGGATGATGATCCGATAGGTCAGCAGATTAGAATTAGAAACGTGCCGTTTAAAATAATTGGTGTCCTTAGCGAAAAAGGGCAAACATCGGTTGGAACCAGTAATGATGATATTATTTTAGCTCCATCAAGAACGGTTCATGAAAGATTATCAGGCGGACGGTTCATCAGTTCAATTCAAGTAAGCGCAGTTTCACCGGCTCAGATACCTAAAGCAAAAGAGGAATTGCGGAAAATAATGCGCGAAGCTCATAAGTTGACTCAAGGTGAGGAAGACGATTTCACAATTCAGGATCAGGCGGATTTAGCTACTGCCGCAACAGAAACCTCAAAAATTCTTACAATCTTACTCGGCTCGGTTGCCGGTGTTTCACTTATTGTTGGCGGAATTGGCATTATGAATATTATGCTTGTGTCTGTTACAGAACGTACACGCGAAATAGGAATTAGATTATCAATTGGTGCAAGATCTTCTGATATTTTAATACAATTTTTAACTGAAGCAGTAGTGTTAAGTCTGGCCGGAGGGATTTTGGGAGTGTCCCTCTCCTTTGGGGTCTCATACCTTCTGAATAATTATACGAGTCAGGCAGCAAATATTCAGCCGGAAATTATTTTCCTTGCATTCAGTTTTGCCGGTGCAATCGGAATTTTCTTTGGGTTTTACCCGGCAAGAAAAGCATCAAAGCTAAATCCAATTGATGCATTAAGATATGAATAAAACAGAACCATCATTAATGGTTATTTGGTAATTACTGAAAAATATTTAGAGATATAGAATGAAAAAAATTAAAAACTTATTTGTAGTAAGCATGTTAGTTTTCATCTCAACTTCATTTGCGCAAAAGAAATTAACATTAAATGATGCAATTTCGATTGCATTACATAGCAACACCAGTTTAGTAAAATCTCAGAATAGTCTAATTACCCAGCAAGCAAGTGTTAAAACTGCATACGGCGATTTAATACCAACACTGGGAATTGGCGGTTCATGGGGATGGTCCAGAACTAATGATGATGGCGGTACACAGCTCGACTTCTTTGGAAGGGAACAAGTAATTCCTCCTTCGCAGGTCGATTCAAGAAGTTATTCATTATCTGCAAGCGGTAACGTTACATTATTTAATGGACTTTCCAATTATGCCAATATCAAGCAGAAAGAAACAAATCTTAATTCGGCTCTGTTCGACTTCGACAAACTCAGACAGGATATTGTACTTCAAACAGCAAGTCTTTACTTCTCTATTATAAGTTACGAACGGCTTCTCAAATTTCAGGAAGAGAATTTTACTTACAACAAAAATCTTACAGAAAAAATAAAAGAGATGCTCGATTTAAAAATGATTACTATTTCAGATGTGTATTCACAGGATGTTCAGACTGCTAATTCCGAACTATCTCTTCTTCAGGCAAAAACCAACTTCGAAAAAGCTAAAATTAATTTGCTGAAATATTTAACTCTTGATATCACGGGAGAATATACATTCGAACAGCCACAGGAAATTAATTTCAATTACTACAATAAAGAAGATCAGATAAAACTATTCGAAACTGCATTAAAGAATAGAAAGGATTATCAAAGTCAGAAATTAAAATTAGAGAGTGCAGAGTATCAGCTTACAATTGCAAGATCGGGATTATTTCCATCATTAAGCGGAAATTACAGGTATTCTACAAGTGCTATCAGGCCCGGTGATCTTTTCAACAGACGTGTTTTCAGTCTCGGGCTCTCTCTTAACTTTCCGATCTTTTCTAACTGGAATACAGATTTTGCAATTCAATCTGCAGACGTTCAAATTAAAAATGTAACCGAAGATCTTAATGCTCTTGAAAAAGAAATTAAAGCTCAGGTAAAGAATACTCTGCTTGATCTGGAAACTGCGAAAACTCAGGTTGAAGTAACCCAGAAAAGTTTAATTTCTGCCAGAATGAACTGGAATATTAAGAGCGAGAATTATGAACTTGGATCTGCAACATTTATTGAGATGCAGCAATCATTCCGAGATTATTTACAGGCGCAGAATAACGATATTCAAGCACAATACAGTTATTTTACAAAACAGTTTGAACTTATGAATGTTTTGGGTCTTCTGACTACAGAATTTTAATTGCCCGTTTATATGTAATTAAATGACCCCGGGAAATTCTCGGGGTTTTTTTATGGAACGTCCTCGCCTCTTGCCGTTGTCCAGATTCTAAACCAGTCCTCACGGCTCAGGTTTATTTTTTCTCCGTAAAGTGCCGACTTAATCCTTTCAATTTTACCGCTACCGATAACAACAACAAAATTAACCGGATGGACGAATAACCATGCCGTTGCAATTGTTTCGATTGAAGGTGCGTCATACTTGTTTGCTAATTCGTTTAGTAATGATCGGAGTTGATTTGTTCTATTGGAGTTGTCGTAAAATAATTTTCCTCCGGCAAGAGGCGACCAAACCATCGGGGTAATTTTTCTTTCCTGTAGGAAATCGATAGTTCCATTATCGAAGTTCTCATGATTTAGAACTGAAACCTCAATTTGATTTGTAACAAGAGGGAATTTCAATCTCGATTGCAGCAAATTAAACTGATGGGGCAGAAAATTTGAAACACCAAATTCTAATACCTTACCGGAATCTTTTAGCTCTTGAAATGCATCAGCAACTTCGTCGGCATTCATAAAAGGATCTGGGCGGTGAATGAGAAGTAAATCGATGTAATCGGTTTGTAAATTCTGAAGAGATTTGTTAACTGATTCTATTATATGATTTTTACTTGTATCGTAATATTTAATTTTTCTTTCAGGGTATTTGGATGAGAGCAGTTTAATTCCGCATTTTGTAACAATCTGCATTTTACTTCTTAATGAAGGATTATGCATCAAGACATTTCCAAATAAAGTTTCGCATTCATAGTTTCCATATATATCAGCATGGTCGAATGATGTTATGCCCAATTCGATACATTGGTTTATCAACCCATTTAATTCTCTTGATGAATAGTTCCAGTTAATTGAACGCCATAATCCCAAAACGGTTCGTGATAAATTAAAAGTCATATTATCTCTCCAAATTGATAAATGTAAAAATAAAGTATCTTCAGAACTTTCCTACAATTAAATCATCTTTATTATTGTGTTGATATTAATAAACCACAGAATTATTTTTTGTGCCGTTACTTTAATTATTGGTGAAAAGATTGAAGATGTATAGAAGCTCTATTACAGTTTTATTTCTTTCGGTCATTCTTATATCATGCATGGCATCAGACAGATTTACATTTGTGGCACCGGAATATAAAAATCTTAATCAATCGGGTGTTGAGATTTTAATTATGCCGTTTATTACCAATCTCTTTGAAACTAATCAACTCCAGGAATATATAGAGAGGAAAAACAGATCAAAAGAAACGCTAACCACAAAAGAGATTGAGTTACTGGAGAACTACATACCGATTTTACTTGCAGAAAATTCATTTTCGAAAATTACCAAGGCAGAAAAGAAATCGTTAAAAACACCTATTAAGTTTAACTATATTATTCCGGAAGGTTCCGATACAGCAAAGAGAATTTATGTTCCCCAAATAAAAAACCTGACTTACGAAGATATTATCCCTAAGTATATTTTCTTTATAGAAGATGCATACTTTAATAAGTCAGGTGATGAAAAGGGAGTATTTATGGGTCGTGGCTCCGAATCATTTTTTGTGTTCAATGCCGGAATCGAATACCTTTTATGGGATAATCATAACGGAAAAATCGCTGCTTTCGGAAAACTTCAAACAAAACAGAAATTATTAGCATTACCTAATAAGGAATCTTACCTGGCAATTCTTGAAACATTTATAGTGGATTTGTTGAGAGACAGTCCGCTTGCACAAAAGAAGATTTATTTCTAAAATCCATTTGTATCAAATTCTTTTTCTCTTTCAAATCTCAAGTCATTATTCCTATCTTTACACCCAAAATCAAAAAAATCGAGTCTGAAAATGATTAGGCAATTCCTACAAATTTCTTTGGCAATCTTATTAATCTTAGTCAACCTCTCTGTTGCGCAGAGTAATCAAATTAAAATTCTTAATCCGGGTTTTGAAAAATTAACGTCTTCTGGAAGTGCAGAAAACTGGAAGATTGAACCAACCGGGAAAGTTGAATTCACAAAAAATGCTTTTCATTCAGGAAATATTTCTGCTTTCATTACTCATGATAACTGGGCGCAGAGCGTTTTATCATCGGAGGAAATAAAATTAAAGGTCGGTCATATATATAAATTAAGTGCATGGATTAGATCGGAAAATGCTTTTACAAATCCAATTGATCAATATCCAACACCGGTAGCAGCCGCAATTACAATGGAATCATTTCCATTTACAAATAGTTCACCCTCGGTTGGAGCGACAAAAGATTGGGAAAAAGTTGAAGTGATGTTTGTCGCAACAAAATCTAAAGACTTTATTCGTTTACACTTTGGTTATAACGGCAATGCAAAAGGAAAAGTCTGGTTTGATGATGTTGAGTTATCGGAAGTAACCGACATATCAGAATATATTCCGATGGAAACTGTTAAGTGGTATGGTCCCGCATTCCGATATGAAGATAAAGGCTGGATTTTTGTTCACATAGAAGGCAAACCGTATCAGCGTGGTTATCAATACGGTTATTTACTTGCTGATGAAATAAAAACCTTTATAGAAAAGTTAGCAGTAAACTATAAGAATACAGACGCACAGGGCGGATGGAACAGAACACGTTTTGAAGTTGATGCGATGATGCTTAGAAAATATGAGGAAGAATATCTTACCGAGATGAAAGGAATTGCCGATGGTGCAGCGAAATCCGGGGCGAGGGTATTCGATCGTCCGGTCGATTTTCTTGATATAGTTGCAATCAATTCTTCAATCGATCTTGATTACGCACAAAGCGCTCTACGTGTAACACCAAATCCGTTAACGGGTAAAAGTTTTCTTTCGAGCGAGGATGAACTGAACATAACTGAACGGCTTCATAAATGTTCTGCATTCCTTGCAAATAACTCAGCAACAAAGGATGGAAAAATTGTTTACGGACAAATTTTTATGTGGGGCGGTTACACAGGATATCATTGGAATGTTATTGCCGACGTTCAACCTTCTGAAGGAAACAGACTTGTTTATCAAACTTATCCTGGTGGAATCCATTCGGGTGCGGATTTTTATATGAACAGTGCCGGAATTATGTTAGGCGAAACGACCGTCCAGCAGACTCCGTATAATCCGGATGGTATACCGCAATCGAATAGAATCCGTAAAGCCGCTCAATATGCAAACAGCATTGATGATGTTGTAAAAATTATGACAACAAAGAATAACGGAATGTATACAAACGATTGGCTTGTAGCAGATGTAAAGAAAAATGAAATAGGAATTTTTCTTTTAGGCACTAATAAGTGGAAGTTATGGAGAAGTTCTAAGAATGAATGGTACAACGATGCTAAAGATTTTTACTGGAGCAATAATAACAACAAGGATCTCGAAGTAAGAAAAGAATATATTCAGAATGCAGAGGAAGCACCGGCGGATATTATCTGGCGACCGGCAAACCGTGATATTGCATTCTGGAATTTTTACCAGCAAATGAAAGGTAGTATCAATCAAACAGCGGCGTTTAATTTATGGAATTCATCGCCTATCAACCGTCCGCATGCATGCGATGGAAAAGTTACAACATCCGAAATGGCTGAAAACCTGATGTTTTTTGCACACATTGGTAAAGTTACTCTACGCGAGCAGTTTGTTGGGGAGAACGGAAGAATTCCGGATCTGCCTAATGCGCTAACAAGGTTTACACTTGGTTACACAGTTGCTAACCCGATTTATGTTGCTGATAAGCTGAAAGAAATGAAAAACAAAGCTGTTTCAATTCCAGCAATAAAAAATCTTGCTAATCAAATTAGCGGGGTAAGAGATCTCTATACGTTTGAAAAAAATAATTTATGGAAAGGAACCGTTTATCCTTCATCGGAAAAAGAGAACTGGTTTGTTAGCGCGACGTCATCATACTATAATTTCTTGAAGCAAATGCCCTCAAATCCCGATGCAGCTTTTAATTATTCTAAAGATGAATTGACCGAGCTTAATTATCGACTGTTGTATGTTATAAATAAAGAAGGAAACATTTCGCCGCTTAATGCAAAAACAGTTTATGATAAATATAACGGCTATCAGATCCCTAGAATAAAAGGAACATATTTACTTCATCAGTTAAGGTTGATGCTTGGAAATAAATTATTCTCAGAGATGATGAATAAAATTCATTCTGATTTCAGAGAAAAAAATATTACAACGGAGCAGTTCATTACGTCTGCAGAAAAAATATCCGGCAAACAGTTGCGAAGTTTCATTATACAATGGCTTGAGAGAGAAGAAATTCCGAATGTTGATTTTAATGCGGATGTTATTCAATCTGATGATAAATGGACTTTAAATGTAAATCTGACACAGAGCAATCCGGTATTTGATTTCTATACAACTATTTCAATAGAAAACGGAAATGAGAGAATTATCAAGTTGATTGAAGCGAGGGGTAATGAACAGAGATATCAATTCGTGCTAAAAGAAAAACCGGGAAGAGTAATTTTTAACTATGGTAACGACATTCCCGTTCAGCATAATAATTTTTATACATATCAAAACTTCTTTGATGACTTTGCAACCACACTTATAATTTACGGTACAACCCAGCAGATAGAGGCAAATCATACCATTGCACTCCGCTACCAGAAGATGGTTGCTGACAGGTTTACAGAAGTATTTCAGCCGCTAAGGAAAGATAGCGAAGTTGACGAAAGCGAACTTTCAAAGAATGATCTTATTATTCTCGGCGGTCCATCGGAGAATTCGCTTGCAAAGAAATTATTCGGTAAACTTGGTATTGAATGCGGAAAATATTTCTTCAAATGGAACGGAACATTATATTGTAATAACGACGATGGATTATACCTTACATATCCGAATCCGTATAATCCTCAAAAGACTGTTTATATATTTATTGGAAATAGTGCACAGCAATTATATCAGATGACCAAAGCGCATCAGACGATGCCGGCGTGGGCGCTTTTCAAAGGTAGTAAAATCGTTAAGAAAGGATATCATTCCAATCCATCATTAGAGAAAAATCTATAATTATTTTCACCAAACCGGCTCAGAATTAATGGGCCGGTTCAAATTTTCTTTCTAAAATATTTGTTAATCAGATTTTCACTCTAAAAATTTAGATCAAAAAATTTTTTGCTCTTTCATCTTTTCGTCCTTTCAACTAAGTTGCTGTAGAAATAAAATTCTATCAGATGAAAGAAAGGGCAGAAAACTCAAATAATCCTTTTGGTCTTTCAAGGCGGGAATTCTTAAAATGGTCCTCTGCACTTGGTGCTGCTTCATTAACCGTCGGTGGAATTTCTGAAATTGTCGGTTCAATTGAATCTAAAACCAAACCGTTTGTATTAGCAGACCGGATAGTAAGAACCGGATGCCCTGCACACAACTGCGGCGGAAGATGTTTACTGAAGGTTTATGTTAAAAATGAAAAAATTATCCGCATCGAAACCGACGACCGTCCTACCGATTCAATTGAGGATCCGCAATTAAGAGCTTGCATAAGAGGGAGAGCTTACCGTAAACGCCAGTATCATCCCGACCGTTTGAAATATCCACTAAAGAGAATCGGGAAGCGCGGCGAAGGAAAATTCGAAAGAATAACCTGGGATGAAGCATACAACAAAATCATTTTCGAAATAAATCGAATAAAAAAAACATACGGCAACAGTTCAATCTACGTTCCGTATGGCACCGGAAGTTATAATCAGGTAAACGGAAGACAAACTGCAGTACGGCTTTTCAATTTGATCGGCGGCTCTCTCGGTTTTTACAACAGTTACAGCTGGGCGGCAATTTCTAAAGCTACTCCTTATGTATTTGGGACAAGTGTTACGGGAAATCAACGGCAAGATTGGGTCAATTCGAAATACATAATTATGTGGAGCTGGAATCCATGCGAGATGCGCGATGGAACAAACAGCGAATATTTTTTGAAGAAGGCGAAAGAGAACGGCGCTAAAATAATTTGTATCGATCCGAGGATGAGTATGAGTGCCGTTGCACTTGCAGATGAGTGGATCCCAATTCGTCCCGGTACCGACGTTGCAATGATGAGTGCTATGACTTATGTAATGATAACAGAAAATATTTATGATAGAGATTTCGTTTCAAAATATTGTGTCGGCTTCGATTTATCTCAGATGCCGGAAGGATTAGAGAATGAGGAGAGCTATAAAGATTACATTTTGGGAATTCATGATGGAATTCCTAAAACACCTCAATGGGCAGAAGAGATTACGACGGTTCCCAAAGAAACAATTATTAAAATTGCACGCGAGTATGCAACAATTAAACCTGCTATGCTCTATCAGGGTTATGGAATGCAGAGACGCGCATACGGAGAAACCGCAGTAATCGGCGGATGCGTTCTTGCTGCAATTACTGGTAATGTAGGAGTACCCGGCGGTTGTGCAAGTGGAATTGCTCTTCAGGCAGATGATGGCGGACCTTTCTGGAATGTTTTTCCAACCGGTCCTAATCCAATCAAAACAAGAATACCAACTTTTCTATGGACTGAAGCTGTTCTTAGAGGAAAGGAATTAACCGCTTCAGAAGGTGTTGTTGGTGCAGATAAACTATATAACAATATAAAACTGATTTATGCCGTTGCCACAAATGCTTTGATTAATCAGCATGCTAATGTTAACAGAACAGCAAAAATTTTAGAGGATGAAAAATTAGTTGAGTTCATTGTTGTTCATGAACA
>JAGVBL010000306.1 GCA_020059785.1 Ignavibacteriales bacterium
AAAAAAAATAAATGAACTTCAGCCGGGATGTAAAATAAACAATCATAACATTGTTCAATATTACCAACCAAAACACAATCATTTTTTTGAAGCAGCGCCTGATGAAATTGCCGGTAAATTGTATACACTTTTAGATAAGACTGTTAAGCAATTTTCAGATAACATTGAAATCGGGACCTGGTTATCGGGCGGACTGGATTCAAGCATAATTACTTCACTTGCAAAACCTTATTCCAAAAGACTTTATTCTTTTTCTTCGGGAGTAAAAGGTGCGCCCGATTTAATTTTTGCGCGGGAAATGGCCCGGTTTATAAAATCGGATCATCACGAAGTCATAGTTACATTCGATGATATGATCCGTGTACTGCCGGATGTCATTTACAACCTTGAATCCTTTGACGCACTTTTGGTAAGGTCTTCAATTACTAATTACTTTGCAGCAAAGGAATCTTCAAATTATGTTGAAGAAATTTTATCGGGTGAAGGAGGTGACGAACTCTTTGGAGGTTATCTCTATCTAAAAGAACTGCCAATAGAACAATTGCATAAAGAGCTTATTGATATAACATCGAGATTACACAATACCGCCCTTCAGCGTGTTGACCGCTCTGCTTCTGCGTTCGGTTTGATTGCCCATGTTCCGTTTCTGGACCATAGAGTTATTGACTTTGCATTTCAAATCCATCCTCGTTTTAAAATTAATGATGGTGTTGAAAAATGGATTTTAAGAGAAGCAATGAAGAACCATCTGCCAAAAAGTATTTTCGAGAGGACTAAAGCAAAATTCTGGGAAGGTGCTGGTGTTGGAGAATTACTATCTGATTATGCAGAAAAGAAAATTTCCAATTACGATTTTAATTCAGGCAGAAATTTACCTAACGGCTGGGTTCTGAATTCTAAAGAAGAATTTTTCTATTACAAAATATTTTTGGAATTTTTCAGCACTGTTAAAAATCTTGAATGGATGGGACGAACGAAACAAATTACCGATGAATAATAAACTCGATAATTCATTGCTTCCAGACAAACTAATACCAACAAAGAATATTTTTTTCATTTAGTAGAAGATTTTTATTGAATTAGACTCTCGAATATTTTAGTTTGCAATTGTGCAAATAAAAATTGTGTCTGCCCTGCCCCCTCGGGGTGGACTTTTAATTGCAGAATGAATTCACATTTTAAGGTGTGTTCGTTAATATAGATTTCCTTTCCGGTAAATGAAGTATACCTTTCCTGTTAATAGTTTTGAGCTGCCAAGGCTTATAAAATTTTCCTTTTTTAGATGGAACACTTGCCCGCCGTTTTTGTGGCGGGATAACACGCATGGAAACAGAGATTTTAATTTAAAAACAAAATAAATGTTGCGGGATATCATGATAAAGACAAAGTATCCTGTGGCGGGTTAATAAATAGTCGTACGAGGGTAATAATATTGTTGCTGAGTGCTCTCATATGTTTTTTTGTCTCAACTTCGGATAAAACACTTAACGTTAGGCAAACAGAACGCTGAATAGAATAATTCTATCACTTACTGGAGGTGCAAAATGAATCCATTTTTCAGGAAGAAGGAAGAGTCGTCTGTACGAGCGTTAATCAATGATCTTCGAGACAACATGGATAAGCTCAGGCAATTGGACAACGCCAAAAAAGAGAAGTTCGCGGAGCATGTGAGGAGGCTGATGCTAATTCAATCAAATTTCGCTTTCGACATAAGCAAGACCGATCCAAGGGAGGGCAAGAAACTCACACTGAAAGCCGAACAAGACGAGATTGAGGTGAAACGATTTCTTACGGAATTGGGGGTTGGACGGTACTCTCCTGAGAACCAGCAGAAGATAGACGAGGCACGGTCAGAGCTCTTGGAGCTAACAAAGGAAGTAAAGACTATTAATCAAGAAATAGACGAAACAAACCTCGAAGCAGAAAGAGAAATGAGCATTATTGAAAGAAGTGTTGATGAATCTATCAGGAAAATAGAAAAGCAAATGTTTAAACTTGATCCGATAATTGCATCAAAGCAGAAGCTGAAAGAATGGTTGCGGTTCCGAAAATGAGTGCTAATGCTGGCACAAAACATGAGTAGCGAACATAAAATTATATAACAAAATATTGGTATCGAAATGGATTACAATATGGATCAAATCAAGCAAAGAATTGAATCTCTTTCTTTAGAAGAATTAAACGATATGGTTCAGACTAATTCAAAAGACTATACTATTGAAGCAATTAATCTCGCTAAAGAAGAATTATCTAAACGCGGAAATTATACCTCAACGGGGGAAAAAGAAGAAATAATAGGAAAAGATATTTTACAAGAAAACAACTCAATTAATGTTAGCACAACGAATGAAGAAGAATTGGTAACAGTTTATGAGAAAATAGAATCCGATGCGAAACATATTTTAGAAATTGACGAAGAAATTGAGCTGCCAAATAAAGGAACCTTCTCCTATTTCTTAATTGAATGTGTTTACGCTTTCATTCTTGTTATAACTGTCATTACTTGGACTTTTCTTGGCTTTATTGTGTGGATACCTCTTCTTTTACGCACAACTACAATTCTCGCTGGAACAGTTTTTTATGCTAGTCTTTTTCGAGATCAGCCTCGCGTAATTCACGCTCAAAGAAGTGTTAATTACGCAGTTCATTTTTATGTTAGAGGATTTAAACACTTTCTTAGCTTTTATAATCAACGTCATGAACCCGAACCTCCAATGGGCTTATTTGAGCCTTTATCAACAATGAAATGGAAAGAGCTTTTTATTGAATGTATTTGGGTATTAGTTTTTTGGATAGCTTCTTATTTTCTTTTGCACTCGGTATCTTTATAAATGTTTGTTTATTGAAATATATATAGCTGTTGCCTAACCAGCTTTTCCACCCGACCGCGTTTTCAATGTGGCATTGTTCAAGTTAGCGGGTTTGGTTAAATAAGTATTCATTGCAAGTAAGTTTGTTCTATTAAATTAATTATTTAAAATTATTGGCAGTAGCTTTTCAATTTGGCATCGCTGTTCGGGGCGGACGGGTGAAAAGCGGTAAATTAGAAAAGAGGTCTCACCTACTTAAGTTGGTGCATATTCCAAAGAAT
>JAGVBL010000236.1 GCA_020059785.1 Ignavibacteriales bacterium
GGAAGGTATTTCGAAAATAAAGATTTCGGACTTGTCGGCTCAGCATGGCATTTAATTGAATCGGGCAAAATAAAAATTTATTGCCCGGACGGCATTGATGGAGAGAGCTGGTATAATTACGGTATTCATCCGGCTGATAGAGTTAAAACCCATATGGCTTACGAAAGAGTCATTTTGAATGATGTAATTGAATTTGCAAAATATGAAACAGGTTCTAAAACCGTTGGTGTTGCCGGGTGCAGCTTCGGGGGATTTCATGCATTGAATATTGCGTTCAGATATCCTGACAGAATTAGTTATCTTTTTACTATGGGAGGCGCTTTCGATATTAAACAGTTTATCATGGGGTATTATGATGAAAATTGTTACTTCAATAATCCACCCGATTATATGCCTAACCTGAATGATGATTGGTACCTCGAAAGAATTAAAAGAATGGGAATTGTGTTAGGAACAGGTGAGTGGGATATTTGTCTCGATGAAAATAAAAGAATGAGCGGAATTCTTTCTTCAAAGGGAATCCCTCACTGGCTGGATATCAGACAGGGGACAGGGCATGACTGGCAATGGTGGAAAGAAATGTTCCCTCTCTATCTCTCTAAAATCACCTGATCTGTTTAATATTAATCTTGCTCATGCTCTTGCTCATAATCTTGCTGATTGTCCTTAAGGCAAATTACTCTGTGAAATTGAATTGTTCATTTTAAGGTTCTGTTGTAATAAATAATCTTTTAGAAGCAATAAAATTTGAGGTCAGTATGAAAAAAATCGGAATTCTATTTGGACAGGAAAATACATTCCCGCCGGCATTTGTTGAGAGAGTTAATTCTAAAAAAGAAACGGGAATTGTAGCAGAATATGTTAAGATTAATCAGGTTATACAGGGTGAAACAAGCAATTATGCAGTAATAATTGACCGCATTTCTCAGGATGTTCCTTTCTATCGTGGATATCTCAAAAATGCAGCATTATCAGGAACTGCAGTTATTAATAATCCATTCTGGTGGAGTGCAGACGAAAAGTTTTTTAATAATGCATTAGCTACAAAGATAAAGGTTCCGGTTCCTAAGACAGTCTTGCTCCCATCTAATCAACATCCCCCTGATACTAATGAAAGAACCTTCCGAAATCTTGAATATCCTTTGAATTGGGAAGGAATTTTCAACTATGTAGGATTTCCAGCGTTCTTTAAACCATTTGTTGGTGGAGGATGGAAAAATGTTTATAAATTAAATAACCCCGACGAATTTTTTAAAGCATATAATGAAACTGGTCAGTTGGTAATGATGCTCCAGGAAGCTATTGAGTTCAATGAGTATTATAGATGCTACTGTATAGGACTTAAAGATATAAGAATAATGCGTTACGATCCTACAGTCCCACATCACGAGAGATACGTGAAAAATCCTTTAGCTGTTGAAGCTAAGTTATTGAAAAATATAGAGAAATATGTTCTGGCTTTGAATAAAGCATTGGGATATGATTTTAATACCGTTGAGTTTGCTGTAAGGGATGGAGTACCTTATGCAATCGACTTTTGTAATCCGGCTCCAGACGCAGATGTTAATTCGGTTGGAGAGGAAAACTTTGAATGGGTAGTTGAAGCTGCCGCAAATATGGCTATTGTTAGAGCTAAGAAACAAAAACCGGGAGCAAATAACCTTACCTGGGGAAAATTTATTCAATCGGCTCTATCCAAAAGTTCTCCTAAATCAAAATAGTAACTGGATCATTATAAGGTATTACCTATGAGTGATAAATTATTTTCAATAGGAATTGAAGAAGAATTCCAGATTGTCGATCCTAAAACACGGGAATTGAAATCCCATATAGAACAGATTCTTGGTGAGGGGAAGATAATTCTAAAAGAACAGGTTAAAGCAGAAATGCACCAGTCAGTTGTTGAGGTTGGCTCAAATATCTGCTATAATATTAAAGATGCAAGAAAAGAAGTTGTACGCCTTAGAAGTAATCTTTCTCAAATTGCCAAACACCATGGACTTGAAATTGCCGCAGCCGGAACTCATCCTTTCTCAAGATGGGAAGAACAAAAAATAACAAACCATCCGAGGTATCATGATGTTGTGGAAGATATGCAGGATGTTGCAAGAGCTAATTTTATTTTCGGACTTCATGTTCACATCGGGCTCGATAATAAGGAAGATACAATTCATATAATGAATGCGTTACGTTATTTTCTTCCTCACATTTTTGCTCTTTCTACTACCTCACCTTTCTGGAAAGGACGCAAAACAGGTTTTAAATCCTACCGCACTAAAATTTTTGATAGATTCCCAAGAACGGGTATTCCCGATCATTTTAATAGTTATAGCGAATTTGAATCTTATGTTAACTTATTGATTAAAACAGGTTGTATCGATAATGCAAAACGAATCTGGTGGGATGTTCGTCCTCATCCATTTTTCAATACTTTAGAAGTAAGAATCTGCGATATACCGATGCTTGTTGATGAGACAGTCGCTATTTCTGCACTTATTCAGGCAGTTGTTGCAAAGCTTCATAAACTTCTTAAAAAGAATCTTGGATTTAGATTATACAGAAGATTACTAATCAACGAAAATAAATGGCGCGCTGCACGTTATGGGCTTGAAGGTAAAATGATTGACTTTGGTAAACAGGAAGAAGTTGATACCGTTTATTTAATTCATGAACTTCTTGATTTTGTTGATGAAGTTGTTGATGAACTTGATAGCCGAGATGAAATTAATTTTATTCATGAAATTCTAAAGATGAAGACAGGTGCTTATAGACAATTACAGGTGTTTGAACGTACTAAAGATTTGAAAAAAGTTGTTGATTATATTATTGAACAGACTAACCAGGGATTGAGTGTCTGATGATTCCTGAAATCCGAAAGATTTTTAATTCCGAATATTCTGACAAAACATATAACAGCTATGTCAAAGAACTTTGGAATTGGACAGGCGGAGAGGAGGATTTTAGAGTTTGTGAAACGCCGCTTTTCATCGACCAAAGTTTAAGTGATAGTTTAGTCTCTGCATCCGAAGATATAGTAAATTTCCTCTCCTCAGAAGAGTTTAAGGAAATAAGCAGAGGTGCGGTACCTGATAATTTGATGGTTCCAAATGAAGATCCTCATCCATTGTTCCTTCAAATTGATTTTGCAATAACAAGGGATAGTTCCGGAAATTTTCATCCAAAACTAATAGAGTTACAGGGCTTCCCGTCTTTATATGCTTTCCAGTCAGAGTTAGACCGGTTGAATAGAAAATATTACGCTATCCCTGAAGGGTTCGGTACCTATTTCAATGGATTGGAAGAATCATCTTACTTATCATTATTGCAAAAAGCAATTCTTGGTGAACACAAACCTGAAAATGTAATTCTTCTTGAAATTGAACCTCATAATCAGAAAACCCGAATCGATTTTTATATAACTGAAAAGAAAATTGGAATTAAACCCGTCTGCATTACGGAAATTAAAAAATCCGGTAGAAATCTTTATTATAATCTGAATGGTAAGCTTACTGAAATTAAGAGAGTTTATAACAGGGTAATCTTTGATGAACTGATTCGCAAAAATATTAAATATGATTTCGATTTTAGAGATGAGCTTGATATTGAATGGGCAGGACATCCTAACTGGTTTTTTAGAATAAGTAAACATTCTCTTCCTCTTGTCAAAGGAAGCTTTGCCCCTGAATGTTTTTATCTGCATAAGATAAATAAGTATCCTGATAATTTAGAGGATTATGTACTCAAGCCTCTCTATTCATTCGCCGGTTCTGGTGTAATCGTGGATCTTGAAAAAAATATTCTCGATAGGATTACGGACAGAGAAAATTATATTTTACAACATAAGGTGGAATACGCTCCTTTAATAGAAACTCCCGATGAATATTCCCGCGCGGAAATCCGTATGATGTACATCTGGATCAACAAGCCACTTGTGGTTAATAATCTTCTACGAACCAGCAAAGGTAAAATGATGGGTGTCGATTTTAATAAAGGAAAAACATGGGTTGGTTCAAATATTGTCTATCATCCTTAATGTAATGCTTCAGATGGAAATGGAATTTACTAAATTAACAATCGTGCAAAAACTATGGAGTGCCCCATGAAACAAAGGCGCATTGCGCCATAAATAAAGTAACCCAAGAAGGTTTCTAAAAAGGTCGTTGCGCCATAATATAGGTTACCGATAATAGTGAGGTTATCTATGAGAGACATCTGAAAAATTCTGTTAGTCAAACATATATTTAAGTATTGCTGTTTTTTTAAAAAATAATTCCGATATACATGATAAAATGTTCTTTGAAATAGTGTTGTTTGCTTTATTGAGTCGTTGGTTGACTAATGTGAGCAGAATTTAAGTAGTCAGCGATATAATTCTCCTAATGTTGAAAACAAAAGCAGCA
>JAGVBL010000127.1 GCA_020059785.1 Ignavibacteriales bacterium
ATTATGGTACTAGACAACATTTGATAAAATCAAGTAAAAGGAGAAATTTCTGCAACTTGTTAAATATAAATATGTGATACTAAAAATCACAAGTCAGGAAAGAAAACGCAGAGTTCGCAAAATCTTTTCTCTGCGTTCATTGCGATAACTCTGCGGTCTCTGCGTGATAATCTTAAAATTAAATACGAGAAACAATTGTATAAAATTTATAATTCTAGTAACTCATCTTATCGAGTTTAACTTTACCCCTGAAGATCCAGTAGATGCTTATAGTGTAAGCAAGTACAAAAGGCACACCAATTATCGCAACTATAAGCATAATATTCAGCGTCTTCTGTGAGGAAGCCGCATTGTAAATAGTCAAACTGTATTCGGGATTGGGATTAGAAAGCACAATATTCGGAAAGAGTCCCACAGCAAAGAGAGCAAGCAGTGCAACAATGCTTGCACACGATGATAGGAATGCACGGAAATCCCTACCATGGAAAATCTCGCGAGGTATATTTGCAATTGCAAACATATTCAAAACTGCAATTATGAAAAGCCACGGTGCCTCCTTAAAATGCTGAACCATGTGAGGATAATAGATAAGTGTATACATCGTCGTGGTTACATAGCAGATAACAAAAAAGATAATTGTATTATTAACCCAGCTTCTAATTTTATTATGCAATTCTCCTTCGGTTTTCATTACCACATAAATTGATCCGTGCATCATGAAGAGCGCTACTGTTGTAATGCCGACTAACACGGTGTAAGGATTAATAAGTGTAAAAAAAATGCCGGCAAATTCTTTTTCGGCATCGATAGGAATTCCCGTGATGATATTACCGAGTGCAACGCCCATAAGAAGTGCAATTAGTATGCTTGAAACGCTGAATGCAACATCCCACATCTGCCGCCACCATTTCATCGGCTGTTTACTTCTGAATTCAATTGCAATTGCCCGGAATATCAATCCGAACAGAAGAAGCATAAGCGCAATATAAAATCCAGAAAATACGGTTGCATAAACATGCGGAAAAGCTGCAAAGAGAGCACCTCCGCCGGTTACAAGCCACACTTCATTTCCATCCCATACCGGACCGATCGAGTTAATCATTATTCTCCGGTCCGTATCATCTTTAACAAGAAGATGAAGTGCGCCCACACCAAGATCAAAGCCGTCCAGAATTGCATATCCGGTTAATAAAATTCCGATAAGGATAAACCAGATTGTGTTTAAGTCAAATTGAAATTCCATAGCCAATAATATTTTATGAATAATTAATTTCTTTCTAATGCTGCTTTTTGATGTTCATATTCAGAAGGAATTTTATCAGCTTCCTCGGGACCGTGTTTTATTTTTTCATTTAGAAGATAAATAAATAGAACAAACAAGAGTGCATAAACAAGCATAAATAAAATAAGGGAGAACATTACCTGATTGGCTGTAACAACTTTTGATAATGCTTCCGAGGTTCTAAGGAGATTATAAACTATCCACGGCTGGCGTCCGACTTCTGCAGAAATCCAACCTAATTGATTTGCTAATTGCGGACCAAGAACTGAAAACACAAAGATCCACAGAAGCCATCTCATCTCGAATAACTTTCCGCGCCAGAGCATAAATATTCCTATCAGGCTCAAAGCAATTAAAGCGAATCCAACTGCTACCATTAAGTGGTAGGATTGAAACACAATATTTACGGGCGGTCTATCTTCGGGTTTAAAAGCGTTCAGCCCTGTAACCGGTTTCTTGCTATCACCATAAATAAGATAGCTGAGCATTCCCGGAATTTTGAATCCAAGTTTAACTTCCTGTTTATCATCGTTAACCCAGCCAAATAGATAAATATCCCCAACAGCAAATGAATCGTAATGTGCCTCGAATGCGGCAAGTTTTGCCGGTTGTGTTTCACTTATTCCTACCGCACTTCTATGTCCGGTAAATAATTGGAACAGTGAAGCAAAGAGTGCAAGTCCGAGCGCAATCTTAAATGACGATTTAGCAAACTCAATATGTTTTTTCTTTAACAGATAATATGCACTAACGCTTAAAACCATAAATGCGCCGGCAAGCCAGGCACCCGAAAGAACATGCGATAAACGTTCCATTGACGACGGATTAAAAACCATTTCCCAGAAGTCGGTTATTTCTGCGCGTGCATTTATTCCTTCACCAACTATATGATATCCGGCCGGTGTCTGCTGCCATGAATTTGCAACAACTATCCACACTGCGCTTAACATCGAACCGAATGATACCATTATCGTTGAAAAGAAATGCATTTTAGGACTAACCTTATTCCATCCAAAAACAAGAACAGCAAGAAATCCTGATTCAAGAAAGAATGCAAAAATACCTTCGGCTGCTAATGCACTACCGAAAACATCTCCGACAAAACGTGAGTAGGTTGCCCAGTTAGTACCAAATTCAAATTCCATTACAATTCCGCTTGCAACACCCATTGCAAACGTTAACGCAAATATTTTAACCCAGAACTTCGTCATCTGTTCGTAAAGTTTATTACCGGTTTTCAGATACATCCCTTCCATAATAACGAGAAGGACACCAAGACCAATACTTAGAGGCGGGTAGATATAGTGGAATGCAATTGTAAAAGCGAACTGAACACGCGAAAGAATTTCTACGTCCATTATATGACCTAATTTTCTATTGTTACGGAATTAAAATAAGAAATAAACAAAAGGAATGGAATATGGATTTAGTAATGAAATAGAACACGAATTATCCTTCGATAGACTCAGGATCATACACGGATTGAGCAGATTATCGCAGATACTATTAATCAAAACTCTTTGTAAAATTTATCATAGTATTTAATTAAGATCGTCCAGTATTGACTTCAACTTCCCAAGCGAATTTTCCCAATCGCTCATTTTTGCTCTTTCACGCTCAATAACTTCTGCCGGAGCCTTTGCAACAAATCCTTCGTTAGATAATTTTTTCTTTACGCCTTCAAGCGAATTTGAGATTCTTGAAATTTCTTTTTCTAATCTGTTTCTTTCAACTCCAAGGTCAATCAGTCCTTCAAGCGGAATATAAATATCGCAGTCCTTAACTACTGCAGAAGCACTCGCTTTGGGTTTTTCAATTTTCGAATCGACTTTTAATTGATCTATTTTTACAAGCGACTTAATATACTTGATATGTTCTTCGTTAATTTTATCTGTCTTCAAAATAACATTAATCATTTTAGATGGAGGAATATTCATTTCCCCGCGAATATTTCGTATCGCAGTAATAATATTCTGAAGGAACTCAACGTTCATTTCGGCTATTTCATCCACAAGAATTCCATAATACTTAGGAAATTCTTTTGTTGAAATACTTTCTCCCTCCATTCTTTCATAAAGAAGCTGCCAGATCTCCTCGGTAATAAACGGCATGAATGGATGAACAAGTTTAAGCATCTCTTCAAATAAAGAGATAGCTCTTGAAAGCAGAGCGGATTTCACATCATCCGGTGCATTATATAATCTGAACTTGGACAACTCTATATACCAGTCGCAGAAATCATTCCACACATAAGAATAAATAATTTTTACTGCATTATTAATTTCATATTCATCAATTGCTTCGGTAAATTCTTTCAGAGTTTTCTGGAAACGAGAAATAATCCATCTATCGGTAAAGTCTAAATGCTCGTCAACAAGATCTTTGCTTACTTTTATATTTTGTGCATTCATCAGCAAAAATCTTCCGGCATTCCAGATTTTGTTTGCAAAGTTTCTTCCTATTTCACACTTATCCGAGCTGAATAAAACATCCTGTCCCAAGGGTGCAATGTAGATCATTGTAAATCGAAGAGCATCAGCACCATATTCTTCAATTAGATCAAGCGGATCCGGAGAATTGCCCAGGGACTTGCTCATTTTTCTTCCCTGGGTATCTCTAACGGTGCTTGTGAAATAAACATCACGGAAAGGAATTTCATTTTTGAAATGCATTCCGGCAATAATCATACGTGCCACCCAGAAGAAAATAATATCCGGTGCAGTTACGAGAAGGTCGGTTGGATAATAATAGTTTTGCTCCTCTTCATTCGTAAAAACATCCTGAGCCCATAACCAGCTGGAAGCCCATGTATCGAGCACATCATCATCACGATACCAATTATCAATATCTGCGGGTGGTTCAACTTCGCAATAAATTTCTTTTGTTTCTTTATGATACCATACAGGGATCCGGTGTCCCCACCAGAGTTGACGCGAAATACACCAGTCGCGAATGTTTGTCATCCAGTGCTCGTAAGTTTTAACCCA
>JAGVBL010000187.1 GCA_020059785.1 Ignavibacteriales bacterium
TCTTTATATGTTTCTCGAATCCTTCGTTGGCTGCTTGGGGCGGGATTATTATGTATGACAATTTCATCAATTCTTGAAAGGTTAACTATCTACGGATCATTTGTTGATTTTACAATAGGACTTTTTCACGGAATAGCCGTAGTTGCTTTCGGCGCTTCGATCTACTTTAATAGTAGAAAGAATGTTCCGGTTAAGAATAAGTAATCCTGATATTGCCCTTTTAAAGTAAAAGAAATAACTTTTATTCGAAATCTGGAGCAATTATGAAAACACGTGAAATTGATTATGTAGTTTGGAAAGAGGATAAATATTATGTGTCCCGTTGTATTAATGTTGAGGTTTCATCTTTCGGCATTACCATTGAGGAGGCTATTCAAAATCTTAAGGAAGCAGTTGAGCTTTATTTTGACGGCGAAGATAAAGAATTGCCGGTTATAAATAACGTTCTGATTGGTAAAGAAGTTATAAATGTCTAAGCTTTTCTCATCACAGGAGATAGAGACTATACTTTTCAAATACGGATTTGTATTCAAGACTCAAAAAGGTTCACACGGCAAGTTTAAACATCAGGATGGTAGAATTGTAATACTCCCGATGAACAGAAAAGAGATACCGATTGGTACATTCAGAAGTATATTAAAACAGATAGGTATTACAAAAGAAGAATTTGAAAAACTTGTCTAGTTTTTAATCTCTCCTAAGTATTTCTCAGCAAATTTCTCCGCTTCATCTTTCGACTTAGCTTCAACAATGCAACGGACGATCGGTTCTGTATTCGATTTACGCAGATGCACCCAGTGGTCTTCAAAATCAATACGAAGACCATCTTCTAAATTAATTTTCTCGGTACGGTACTTTTCCATAAACCTTTTCAATAACTCATCCGGATTCGCGGAACCGATTTCAATTTTCTTCTTAACAATATAATATTCGGGTAAATTCTTTTTCAACGTGCTCATTTTGCATCTTGCTTTTGTTAGATGCTGTAATGTTAATAACGTTCCAACAAGTGCATCCCTTCCAAAATTCACATCTGGTAGAATCACGCCGCCGCTTCCTTCTCCGCCAATAACCGCGTTAACTTCTTTCATTTTCTTTACAACATTTGCTTCGCCAACCGGTGCACGGTAAACCGTACATCCAAATTCCTTTGCAACATCATCAACAGCACGTGTGGTGGAGAGATTTACAACTACGTTTCCTTTTCTCTTCGATAGATAATATTTAACAGCTTGTGTAATTGTATTCTCTTCACCGAACGGTTCACCTTCCTCTGTAATTAAAACCAACCTGTCTACATCCGGATCAACTACAATACCGATATCGGCTTTATGTTTCTTCACAGCTTCAAGTGTTTCAGTCAAATTTTCCGGAATCGGTTCCGGAAGACGCGGAAAGACACCGGATTTATCGCAGTTAAGTTCAATTACTTTGCAGCCTAATTTTTTCAATAACTTAGGCATCGAATAAGCTCCGGCGCCGTTTATACAATCCAATAACACTTTGAATTTTTTCTCTTTTATTTTTTCAACATCAGCATAATCCATTTTTAGTACTGCATTGATATGATTATCTAAACCTTTGTTATAGTCAATAACTTTTCCAAGTTTATCCCATGGAGCAAAATTCCTTGTAGCGTCATCCATCATCTGTAAAAATTTTATATTTTCTTCAGGACTTAAAAATTCTCCATTGCTGTTAAGAAGTTTTAGTGCATTCCATTCGTTGGGATTATGACTTGCAGAAATCTGAATACCACCGGCGGCGTTCAAATGTTTTACATTGAACAGTACAGTTGGAGTAGGGCAGATGCCAATATCAATTACATCATTCCCTTTGGCAATTAGAGTCCCATTCACAAGGTTACGAACCATTTCACCCGAAATCCTTCCGTCGCTGCCAACTACTATTTTACCTTTTCCGCAAAAGTCGGCAAATGCTGCTGTTGAACGGACAATTACTTCAGGATCGAGTCCGTCGCCAACTATTCCGCGGATTCCGGAGATACTAATCATCAATGTCGGCATATAACCTCTTTAGTATAATTGGAAAAGAAATCATAGATAAATTTAATAACTTTGCTTTCAAAAATATCTTAATAAATGAACGAAACGAAAAAAAATATTAACAAAGTTAATAGGCTTTTAATAAAGCATTTCGGAATTCCGGAAAGGCAGAAACCATTGCCCTATTCAATTGATACTCTTATAGCAACAATTCTTTCTCAAAATACTAACGACAACAACTCATACCGGGCATATAAAAATCTAAAGAGTCATATCGGTCAGTGGGAAGAAATTAAATTCGTAAAGCGTTCTTCAATTGAAAAATTGATTAGAATCGGCGGACTTGCAAAGCAGAAATCTGCGGCAATTAAAAATCTTATTACTTCTCTTATCGATAAAAACGATATTAACCTTCGATTCATTAACGAATTGGATAATTATTCAGCCATAGATCAGCTTATAAAATTTGATGGAGTGGGTGTAAAGACCGCATCGTGTGTGCTTCTCTTTGCACTCGATAGAAATGTTTGTCCCGTTGATACACATGTTCATAGAACTATAAACAGGATTGGAATTGTAAACGAAAAAACTCCTGACAAAACTTTTAATGCTCTTAATAAAATTTTGCCCGATGGAATTGCACATTCATTCCACACAAACCTTATCCGTTTAGGACGCGAAATTTGTAAACCAAAAAAACCTGTTTGCTCAGTTTGTCCTTTAATAAAAAATTGCCAGTATTCAGATAAAAATTTTGAAGCGAATACAAAATTATCCAATAAATCTTTTATGCTTCTTGATAACGTATAAAAATTAGACCCGGAATTATAAATGGCTATCGATTACAAAATTAGATATAACAACGGGATTTTAAAGGTAACTACTAAGGGTGTGGACGAAAATCTGGAAGAAGTTATTGAATATACTAATGCAATTATAGAAGCAGCTTTTAAATATCAAAGTAAATTAATTCTTTGTGATGAACGTGAATTGGAATATAAATTACCCACACTTGATACATATAAATTAGCCGAATTTGCTTCATCTTATGCTAACCATGTTGTTAAGATTGTTATTGTGTGCAATCCTCAATGTTTGCCCGAAGGTAAATTTTACGAAACTGTTACAACAGATAGGGGATTAAAAGTTCGTGTAACGACTGATATTGATGAAGCAGAGAAATGGTTGAACGAAAATCAATAAATTTGAACGAAATAACTTCATAATACGTTATTGATAAAAAGAGCTTAAGTTTGTTTTAAGAAGTCATATGACTTATATTTTCGAGCCAAATCTCAAATCTATTCGGTGAAAAAATGAATAAACAGTACGAAATTGCGGTTTTGGGCGGGGGTCCTGGCGGTTATGTAGCTGCCATAAGGGCTGCTCAGCTTGGTTTTAAGACCGTTGTAATTGATAAAGATAATCTCGGCGGTATTTGTCTTAACTGGGGATGTATACCTACAAAATCCCTCCTTAAAAATGCTGAAATTTTTGATATGATGAAAAATCACTCTTCAGA
Source organism: Ignavibacteriales bacterium (assembly GCA_020059785.1). Taxonomy (GTDB): domain Bacteria; phylum Bacteroidota; class Ignavibacteria; order Ignavibacteriales; family Melioribacteraceae; genus DSXH01. The sequence continues at coordinate 3,529 of JAGVBL010000187.1, forward strand.
CTTCGGAATAACTGTTCATGGATTGAGTTTCGATTTCTCAAAAATTATAAAACGAAGCCGTGACATCTCCGACCGTATAACAAAAAATGTTGAATTGCTCGTTAAGAAAAATAAAGTAGATAGAATCCGTGGTTTCGGAAAATTAGTATCGAAAAATCAGATTGATATTTTTGATAATGATGGTAAGAAGATTGATTCGGTAAATGCAGACAAAATAATTATTGCCACAGGTGCCCGTCCTAAATCTTTTCCTTCCATTCCTGTTGATAGAAAAAATATTATTACTTCAACAGAAGCGATGATACTCGATAAGCAGCCTAAAGATCTGATAGTAATAGGTGCCGGTGCTATCGGTGTTGAGTTCGCGTATTTCTATTCTGTGTTAGGTACAAAAGTCACAATTATTGAAATGATGAAAAACATTCTTCCTGTTGAAGACAAAGAAGTTTCAGAAACGCTCGAAAAGAATTTTAAGAAGAGAGGAATTGATTTATATACTTCTACAAAAGTTGAGAAAGCTGAAGTAACGAAAGAGGGTGTAACGGTAACTGTTGAGAAAGACGGAAAGAAAATTGAATTGAAAGCAGAAAA
>JAGVBL010000149.1 GCA_020059785.1 Ignavibacteriales bacterium
GATGCAAGGCGCACCATCGTCGTGTGCACCGCAACCTTTATCCCAGCTATCAAAATGTCCGCCTATTACTATTAGTTCATCGGGATGCTGGCTGCCTTTTATTTCGCCAATAACATTATAGGAAAGAACATCAGGAAAATTTTCACAATTCATTGTAAGTGTAATTTTGAGATTAGGTTCCTCCTTAATTGCATTACTCAGAAAGTCGGCATCTAAAACACTAATTGCTGCATGTGGAATCTTAGGTAAAGAATTATCATACTCCATAACACCGGTGTGAGGTACATAATCCTTTTTAGAAGTAACAGATCTGACAATAGAAGCAACTGCACCATATTTTGAAGCTTCAATTGCACCTTGAACTCTCTGGTTAACAGCTTTTCCGTAGGCTTCAAAAGTATTAACCAGTCCGTTATTAAAAGGTCTGTTGAAGAATACAATTTTGTTTTTAACTTTTTCACCAATAGATTTTAGTTCATCGAATGACTTTACTTCTACAACTTCTGCAGTAATTCCGCTTTCAGTAGTTGCAACACTGCCTCCAAGAGAAGCAATCTGTAAAATCCTTCCTTTATACTTTTTTGAAAAGGAAACAATAGCAGTTTCAATATCATTTCGAACCCACTTTGGTACCATTACTGGTTGGAGCCAGACAGAATCAAATCCAAGATTCTCCATTTTATTTTTTGCCCAGTTAATAGCTTTCAAAGAATTTTCAGAACCGCTTAATCGAGGACCCATTTCACAAAGTTCTTTCAGCCATTCATAACCTCTTTGTTCTGTTAATGAACGACTAATTAAAGAATCTGCAACATTTTGATAAACGGGAATAAATTCTTTATTTAATTTTTGTGAAAAACTTTTATTTGATGAGATAATGAAAACAAAAACTAAAAATGCCGAAATAAAAATTTTATTTATCACTTTTATAACTCATACAATTGTTTAATGGGGCAAAAATTAGGTTGGTGAGGTTAGAAAATCAAACTTTGTAGAAATAAAAAACCCCCTAAAAGGGGGTAGTAAAACTATCTAGCTTTAATTTTTTTCTCTTGTACAAGTTTGGCAATTTGAGAAGTACCATTTTTTGCGATAGTTCTTAATGCGCTGGCCGAAACTCTTACTGTCACAAATTTATTCAACTCCTTCACCCAGATTCTCTTTTTCTGGAGATTTGGTAGAAATCTTCTTTTACTTTTATTATGAGCATGGGAAATGCTGTGACCACTAACCGGACCAACACCAGTAACCTGACATTTACGAGCCATTATTTCCTCCTTTTTTCCAAAATTTGAATGCCAAATTTATAAAAAAAATTATCAAAACGAAAAAATTTCTTCAATGAAAATAAAAAAGCGGTCATTAACCGCTTTTTTTACCAATTAGGAACTTGCTCTACTTCCTAATTCCTTATCGAGCATGTAGAGTGCAACTTTATTGTCGCCGACTAACTTAAACTTATTAACGATTTGATCAACAGAAGCAACTTCTTCAACCTGTTCATCAATAAACCATTGTAAAAAATTGTTTGTAGCATAATCTTTTTCTGCTTGAGCTAATGTAACAAGATCATTAATTCTCTTTGTAATATATAGCTCATGTTTATGTGCTTCTTCATATGCTTCTAGTGGAGAAGTCCAGCTTGTTTTCGGTTTTTCTAAAGCTTCCAGAGTTACTCTACTACCAACTTCGGTAAGGTAATGGAAAAATTTCATAGCGTGTTCATATTCTTCTCTGGATTGCTTTTTCATCCAACCTGCAAATCCAGTCCAATTTTCGGCTTCGAAATATGCTGCCATTGATAAGTATAAATATGACGAAAATAACTCTGCATTAATTTGATCATTTAATGCTTTTTGCATTTTTTCTGATATCATTTGTATCTCCTTATTTAATGTGATTAATTATCCGAAAATTATTTAATTATCTTTGATTTAACAACATTTAATTGGTAGAATTAGTTTAATTTTGCTAAAAAATTATTCTGATACATATTTTCCAAAAATTTTTTTCGAAATTTTCAAGAAACTTATGAACAACAAATCATTTCTTAAAAAGATTATTGGAGTTGTCAAACAATTTCTATTAGTTCTATTAATTTTTTTGCTTTATAATATATTTGTTATAATTGTTTTCCGGTTTATTGATCCCGCAAGTACAGCTTTTATGTATCAAAATGTTGAAAGTCCCATTGGTTCTCTTTTCAGTTCAGTTGATATATATTATAAACCAGTTAGTATTAATAATGTATCGATTTATCTACCACTGGCAGTAATAGCCTCGGAAGATCAGAAATTTTTTGATCATTTCGGATTCGATTTTGAACAAATAGAAAAAGCAATGAAGGAGAATACATACAGGAAGAGGAAAAGAGGAGCCAGTACAATAAGTATGCAAGTAGCAAAAAATTTGTTTCTATGGTCTGAAAGAAATTTAGTACGTAAAGGATTTGAAGCTTATTATACGTTATTACTTGAATTAATGTGGAGCAAAAAGAGAATTATTGAGACGTATTTAAATGTTGCTGAAATGGGTAAAGGAATTTACGGTTCATCATCTGCTTCAAATTTTCATTTTAAGAAAAGTCCAGCTAAATTAACGATGGGTGAATCGGCTACAATTGCAGCTATTTTACCAAATCCTAAAAAAAGAAATCCGGCTAAACCAGGCGGATACATAATTTCCAGAAGAGATGATATCATAAGGCAGATGAACCTTTTAGGCGGGAAAAACTATTTAATACAACAATTAAATTGAATTATTTTTTAAGTGATGAAATTATTTCAACACATTTTAAGAGAACAAATGAAACGTTTGATCCTTCGAGTATTGGTGAACTGTATTTGAAATCAATGTTATCTGTATTCCTTGAATAGTTATAACTTTTTATAACATTATTTTTGGAGTCGTAAAAAACTATCTGTAAAATACTATATCGCTTTAGATACTTGTTCAATAGGAAGTAAGTTTTTGTTTTATAAATCTTTGCATCAATTCCTTCCATTATTATTGGAGGATTATTTTCTTCCATTACCCAGACGTAGATATCATTTTCTTTGAAATTTTCTAGCCCGACAGTATTTATATAAATTTTATTAGAATTGTTTGCATTTACCGGTACCCAATTTTCTTTTGTTGTTTGGGCAATAATGTTGTTTGTTAAAATGAAAAATAAAATAAGGCTGGCAATTAAGTAAATTGAGGAATTATAACATAATCTCTTTGTTATTTTAATTAAGTCAGAAATTATCATAATATCCTTTTCAAATAAAAAACGAAAGTAGAGGAGAGAGAGGGATTCGAACCCTCGGTACCCTTGCGGGTACACTTCCTTTCCAGGGAAGCCAGATCAACCACTCCTGCACCTCTCCATAATTATAACGCAAATATATTAATAAGCTTTCAGATAAAAAAAACTTCTTCTGAATTACATTTGGATATAATTATCACGAATTATTTTTCTTATTTTTAAGTGTTAGAAAAGTTGTTCTGGAAAGGTGGCAGAGTGGTTGAATGCGGCGGTCTCGAAAACCGTTGTCCGGCTTTCGTCGGACC